>JAABSP010000128.1 GCA_011390345.1 Desulfobacteraceae bacterium | reverse complement strand
TGATTTTTGGGGCGGATGGAACTTCCAAAATGTCCCAATCCCCTACATATCCGGGGCTCTCACCTGACGAGGTTTGGGATGGGGAAAGCGAGTGGATAGGTCCCAATCCCCTACATATCCGGGGCTCTCACCTGACGGAAGGTCTTTTTATGGAGTTCTTTCAGAAGTCCCAATCCCCTACATATCCGGGGCTCTCACCTGACCATGGGTTGTGGTGATGGAGGACCCGGCGGAGAAGGTCCCAATCCCCTACATATCCGGGGCTCTCACCTGACCGACGGCTACAGCGACCTGACCGATGTCATCATGTCCCAATCCCCTACATATCCGGGGCTCTCACCTGACAACCTCACCTCGGTCTCTGCACGAACCGAGAAGTCCCAATCCCCTACATATCCGGGGCTCTCACCTGACCTGTCTCCATTCGGGGGATTAGGAAAGCCGACTAAGTCCCAATCCCCTACATATCCGGGGCTCTCACCTGACGGAGAAATCGTCTTAGAAGGCATCCCAGTTGTTGTCCCAATCCCCTACATATCCGGGGCTCTCACCTGACCCCAGGAGGGAAGCCACGCCTTGCGTGGCAACCCTGTCCCAATCCCCTACATATCCGGGGCTCTCACCTGACTGGCTTTACTTCGAAAATGAAAGGATTTCTGTCCCAATCCCCTACATATCCGGGGCTCTCACCTGACTGCTTTTCATGTCCAGACAAGTAATTTGTTGCCAAATGAAAAGTTGTTGATATCATAACAGAATTATCAAAGATCAGAAAATTATCCATGCAATCATGCCAAAATAGAGAGGAATTCAAAATTCCATCCAACTTTCCAGGATGAAAAGGAATAAACTCCTTTTGCACTTTCGATTTTTTCTCTCGTTTTACTACACCATCTAAATATAACAATATCAACCATTTATAATTTTAATTAGGAATATGTCTATAAAACCTGGGTCTCTCTCGCAGTCCGGAACCCCTGAAAAACGCACTGTTTTAAAGAAATATTCCTAAATACCAGGCGCAATCAGAATTCCGCCCGCTATCCAACAGATATCTCCCATGTGGATGGCTTTGTCAAGAGGTTCTTCTCCTCAATTTTCTCAACGATCGGTAGGTAAAGCCTCTTCCCAATCCCCTTCATTCTCGGGGCTCCATCCGCCCATTAAGAACGCCCCTCCCGCTCCTCCAAAAAATTCTGATACCGCAGCATATTCATGATATTTCCGTAAAGCTGAGGCTTTGCATTGGCAAAAGAGAGTTTCGTTACCAACTCCGGATGCCCGACCCGCTTGCTTCCAAAGTAAAAGAATACCGCATCCTTCCTTGACTGCGATCCGATCTCCGCCATCCGCTCTTCGGTCAGATCTCCGCTCTCGTCATTGAAGACGATCAAATCCTTGCTGCCGAGGGGGATCGAAGTGTCGATCCGCTCAAAGTCCCGCCGCTCAAAGCCCATATCCTCGAAGAAATTCCGGACAAAGGTTTCATCCGCATCTTTCCCGCTCAATATCAGTATCTGCTTGTTCCGCTTCAATTGAAGCTCTTCATCATACTTTTCGATGATCTCCAGAATCTTCTTCTCCTCCTCCTTCAATAGCCGTTCAAAGGCTTGGGGAAACTGCCTGCCGAATTCCTCTTTTGCATGGGCTTCTGCGATTTCTGGAATCCGCCGCTGAAACCGCCAGATCGCCAGAAAGGCTCCGATCAAAGCCACAATCGTAATCGGCCCGACCCATGTGGATACCAGATCCGATTGAAATTCCGTCTTTGTCACTCTTGCATCAATCTGCTTTTTCAGAATCCCGAACCGCTCATCCAGCAGCTTCAGGCGCTCATCAACGGCATCCAGCTTTGCCTTGTATCGCTCCTGAAGCACCTTGTGATGCCCCTCGATCAGCTTCAACTGCTGCTCATACTCCTTCTCCGCAGGCGTCTGCCCCATTGCAGGATTACCTGCCCATCCCAAACCGCACAGAAGCAGCACAACCCAAACGATTCGATATCTCATCCGATCTTCCTCCCCTTTTCCGGGCTATTCCCCCAGTATCCGCTTAACCGCCTGCACCTTACCCCACTGCTTCTTGGTACATTCCTTCTTCTTCCACTTCCCCTGCTCCTGCCAATAATCCTTCAGCGCAAGCGCAATATCCCGATGCCGATCCGGGGCAAAGGTCTCCAGATTGTTGTAGATCTCCACCACCCAATTTTCCAACACCTTGGGGTCCCGAATCTCTGCAATGGCCCGCTCTTCAGGAGACATGGCCTCCATTTCGGCCTGCCGTTGTGCCGCTTCTTCCGCGGCCTGTTCCGCTTCCCGCTTCCGTGCTTCCGCAGCCTCCCGGGCTTCGATCCGCTCCTGCTGCATCCGGATTCGGGCATCTTTTCGCTCCCGAACGATACGATCCCACGCCGCTTCCGCAGCATCGTACTCCTCTTCGATTTCCGGGGTCAGATGCTGAAGGCTTGCCCATCCAAAGGGTTTCAGATTCGCTTTCAGGTCCGCCTTCCGGGACTCGGAAGCCAGCCAGAGGGTGGTGGCATGATCGTCGTACCGGTCCGGCTTTCCCCTGCCGGTCATGATGCGGATATCCCGGTATCCCTCGACGGTGACGGATTCGGCTCCGGAATGGCGGCCGATCCGGAGGATGATCCCCTCATTGTCCGCAGGAAGCTTTTCCGCACCGATTCTCTCCAACTCCTTCTCCTCCCGCGCTTTCTCCTTTCGGTAGAACTGATCGGTGCTCTCCCAGAGCGCCTGAAACGGAATCGGGCTTTTGATGGGTGCGCCGTTCAGGGGGCGTTCCACCACGATCTCCCCCACAAAAAGAGCGCCGGGCAGAATCACTTCAAGGATCTGATAGAGCCCCCGGGCCTCGTTTGCCGACGGAACCTTCTTCTCGTTGACCCCATAGACGATCTTTGCCGGAACCATGCCCGCCGGCCTGAAATCGGAGACCTTCACCAGCCGGAAAGGGTCCTCCTCGATCTTTCCGTAGTTCAGAAAACGGTTTTCCAGCTTTTTTGCGGCCCCTTTGTCCTTTTTATCGTATTGAAAGCCGGGATTTGCCCTGCTGTTGAGATATGCAGTGCGCATCGCCCCCTTTACCGCAGAGCCGGGGATGACGGGCCGGTTGTCATAAAGATTGAACGCGGTCCGCTCGATGGCGAACCGGTTCAGCTCCTGCTGCACGACCCTCTCATTCGCGGGAAGGGAGAGGGTCTGGCGGTAGTGGGCGATAAAGTCGGAACAGAGCGCAACGGGCCGGCCCGGGGCATTCCGGCCCTGGAAGAACCGGTAGAGATCAAGGATGGAGAGGAGATTTCCCTGTTTGCAGAGGGCTGAAAACCGCGCCTTGTCCTCGGGGCTCAGGTTTGCAATGAAGCTCAGGGGATCAAAGGCCACCAGTTCCCCCTTCTGATCGTCCACCACAAACCCCATCGGCTCATAGACCTCGTCGCAGCCGAGATGAACCGGGGCAATGGTGCGGATGGCGCACCGGAAGACTTCTTTTTTCATATCAGCACTCCACATCGGTTGCGGGGATTTGGATGGGCAGCACCGGCGCATATCCCTGCACCACGGTCTGCGGAATGGTGACGGAGACATTCGTCACGCCGCGGCCCACATACCCTTTCTGCAGAACCGCTGCCGGATCTTTCACCCGGAGCACGGCCCCTTCATGGGCCATGATCACCGGCTTTTTAAAGGGCTTTCCCGATGCCCCGGCCCAGTCCCCGTGCCTGCCGAAGCGGGTGAAGGGGGAGAACCAGGCTTCCGTCACCCCGTCCCTTTCCCTGTCATACCAAGAGGGCCCAAGTACATAGACCGCATCCGTCTCTTCCGGGGGTTCCATCCGGAGGGTCCGCATCTCCACCACTTCATACCGCCCCATGCCGGTGGAGGCATCCCTGCCGAAACCCTGTTTTCCGATCCCTTCCAGCCCCTGCCGAATCCGCTCCGCATCGGTGAAATCCGGATCGAAAAGGACAAAGATCGCGAACCGGGCCCCGGGAATGAAGGAAAAGACCTCCAGGCTGAAAGGGGCAAAGGCATCGGTTCCGGTGGTGTTGGTGAGCCGGTTGATGGTGTTGTGGGGCTGGGAAAAGGTTCTGGCAAAGGCCGGATTCGGCGCCTTTTGCGGGGCCATTTCCCGGGCCAGCCCCCGATCCGTCAGCAAATCTTCTCCGGGATCGAGGGCGCCGGCTTTCAATGAGGGCATCAGACCATCATCGGATCTCGCCACCGGCAGCCACTCTTTTCCCTTCCGCGCCTTGTTCTGTTTGGGGCAGGCCCCGCATCCGATCTCCGGAGGGGCAAAGAGCATGGGCGGGGGCAGATCCGGGGTGCGAAAGGCATATTGTTCCGCATCCGGTGATCTCTTCTGCGTAAAGACCGGAAAGGCCGAGGAGAAGATCGCAAATGGGCTTTCGGGATATCGCGCCGCGCACCCCTCCAGGGGCGCATCCAGCAGTTCCGGATGGTGCAGGGCCTGCCAGCAGAATTGGCCGAACAGGGTATCCCCCTTCAGGGGCGTGCCAAAGGACGACAGGGGCCGGAGGATGTATTCACAGGTTTCCAAGAAAACGTCTCCTTGTCCGGGCGCCGGATCTCTTTTCGAGCCGATCCGGCCCGCTTTTTTTATGCCTGCATCGACGGGAACGGATCGATTTCGGAAAACCCTTGAATGCTCTGATCCAACTCCGGATCACCGGTGCTGTCAAAGCGAAAACCGATCCGGCCGTATCCACGGCTGCCGCTGCCGCCCAGCGCATCCAACTCCAGCAGCCGAAGCCCCTCCAGAAGCAGCTTCTCCAGCCCGTCCCCGGCATCTCCCGCCATCTCCTTCAGGGTAATGGTGAACCGGAATTTGGCCCCGGCCGGCACCCGCTCCGTGAATCTCGGGTTCTCGGCCACCCCCTTGATGCGGTTGATGGCATTCTCCGATTTGACCTCCACCAGGGGGAGGTGATCCTGGCGGGTGTTCTCCAGCCACTCCCGATCCAGGGGACAGTCGGCAAAGGAGACCCGGGTGGGGCCGATCTTCTGTGCCAGTCTCTCTTTGGACTCATCCGCGCCGCCGCCAAAGAGCTTGAGGATGCGCCGGCACTCCTTTTCCAGAGCCCCTTTCAGCGGTTTGTCCTTGTTATCCAGGTTCTCCAGCCGCACAGGCGCCCCTTTGGTATATTCCATCAGACCGCTCCGGGTCTCCAGCAGGGCCCGCACCTTCCCTTTGATGGAAGAGCCGGGGATATAGGGCTCCTGGGTGTGGGGATGCTTGATCACCGCATTGTCGATCCCGCCGATCCGCATCTCCATATCCCCCGCACCGATGTGAAGGCCGGTCTTCAGTTCGATGGTCCCTTTGATCTCTTTGATCTTCGTCAGTTTCATCGCGCATCTTCCTTTTATCAGTTGGAGGGGCCGTGCAGCCGGTAGAATCCCATGAACGCCTCGAAAAAGTTGGCAAAGATCCGCAGATCCTTTGGCTTTTCGATCTGCTCCACAGCGGATTTGATGAAGTTCATGAACCCGTCGGAGACCAGCTCCCGCCCTTTGGCATACGCGGCCTTTGCCGTCAGCATATGCACCAGGGGCAGCAGATCGTCCCACCGGGCCCGTCCCGCTTCGCTCTCCAGATCGAGGCGCCGGGTTTCCGATTCCAGCCGGACCACCTCGTCGTAGAACTTGCGGATCTGGGTTCTGCGATTGGCCTTTCTCCTGCTGGCATCATGGTCGGCTTTCATCTCCTTTGCCATTGCCTCGGCCTTTGCGGAATAGAGGGTCGGGTCGATGGCGGTTTTGCTCTCGTCCTTCCAGAAGACGATGGGTTCCATTGCTACCTCCTGTCGTACATGATGTTCCATACGGGTATCTTCATCTGCATCCGGTGCGTATCCAGCCATCGGGTCAGATCTGCAACCACGGTGTCAATGGCTTCCTTCCGCCGGTCCGGGTCCCCTTTCAGTTCCCGGGCCACATTCCGGGCAACGGAATAGGCCAGCAGCGAACGCCATTTGGCACACGACATGTCCTCGAACTGCCCCTCCTGCCCCTCCGGAATCGCCTTTTCCGCCTGGACCATCTCCATGAGATCGTTCATGCGAAAGAGCATGGCCGGATTGATGATTCCCTCAGTCAGCCATCCTTCGAGTTTCTCCCGGATCTGCAGAAAGGTTTCCATTTCGGCCCAGGTGACGGTTTCATCAAACAGCGTCAGCCGGTCCTTGCCCCCGTGCTTGGAGAGTTCCAGGGCCTCCTCCCCGGCATGGGCCATCCGGTCGATGGGGGTGTGGGGTTTGTGGAAGCTGATGCCTGCGGAGAAATGGAGATGGGGATTGCCGCAGACATATTCTTCGAACCGCTTCCGCAGGATCGGGGCCAGTCCGATCATCCGGTTCCAGGGGCCCATGAGAAAGAGATCGTCTCCCCCGGCAAAGACCGTATAGGTGTCGGGAAATTCCCTTTCCAGATATACCGGAAGATCCAAGGCAAAGAAGTAGTGGAGCTGCCGGCTCAGGGTGGCGATCCGCGGCAGGGTGAAGCGCTCCTTTTCCAGACCGCAGGCCATGAGCATCCCCAGATCGTCCACATCGGCTTTGAGTACCCCCAGGGCGGCGACCCCGTGAAATTTCTCTTCAATCCTGGACTTTGCCTTGAGCGCGATGAGGTTCAGGGTCATGGGATTACCGATTTCCGGCTGTTCATCCCTTTCCCCGGATTTCATTCCCGCGTCTTTCCACAGCTCCAGATCGGCTTTCGCGCAGACCGGAACATAGCCCCGGATGGGCCGAAACGGAAGATCGGCCCCGCCCCGGGCCGGTTCCGGAGCGGTCGAGATATTCCAGTGCCGGAGGAGCCCGGTCCGATCCTTCACCTTGTCTGTGAAAGTCACCTGGAATCGGCCGAAGACCGGATCGAGGAGGCGGTTGTCTTGTTCTTTGGGATCGTTGGATTTCCATGCCATCTCGGGCGCGTCCGCTGCAAAGACGGCAAGACCCGGCTTTTTGGCCAGCTCGGTCCCCATAAAGACATGATCCCGGCAGAGACAGCAGGTGATATACTTCCGTTTTGCCCGATCGCCATCCGGATTCACATAATGATCCGTTTCGGTTTCACCACGGGCCGGCCGCTTTCCGCAGAGAGGGCAGACCGGAGAGATATCTGAATTGTCGTATTTCGTGAATTCGGCAAAGTAATCCCCCAGCAGATCCGCCTGCCGATCCAGATCGACCCGTTGATATTTTACGGCCTCCTTTGCCTTTTCCATGCGATTCCAGAGATCCTGGAACCGGCCCCCCGCAAAATCTTCCGGGTCAGCAATGGCCGAGGAGAGGGTGATGACGGTCTGGCCGTAGGTCCGTTTCATGAGCCAGTCGTTGATCACTTCCCGGCAGGATGCCAGCGCATTTTCGGTCTCCGGGGTGTTGGGGCAGAGGATGGAGAAGCGGCCCGCCGCGTTCAGGATCACCGATATCGACGGCAGCCCCATCTCCCGGCAGAGCAGGAGCGCGGCCAGCTCTGACAGGAGGGAGACGGCAAAGGAGCGCCCCCGCAGCAGTTTGGAGCGGTATTTTCGGGAGCTGCCGAAGCCCTTGAAGATAAAGCCCTGGATGCCGGAGATCCCGCCGCTGATGATCCGGTAGGAACCATCCGGGGGAGAAGCCCTGCCGTGGAGATGATCCGCGGCCGCAAAGGCCGCCGCGATCCTTGCCCGGTCATAGAGGCAGACATCCGGAACCGGACCGCCCGGGGCGGAGAGGACATCCGCGCCCAAGTCCGGCCCCGGCACGGCCCAGAGGTAGCGCATCATCAGCCCGTCGAACCGGTCCAGCCAGAGGGCGTATTCCCCTGCCGACGCCGGCCGGGGCAATTCTGAAAGGGCGCGGATCATCCCGGAAAAGAGCGCTTCGTATTCCGGGGCCGGATCTGCGGTCAGAATCTGCGGGTAGAGGGTTTCGGCGCGCACCGGGCCGATAGGGAGGGCCCAGGGCTTTCCATCGACGCCGTCCGGGGCCATCACCCGGCTCAGCACCGGAACCAGGCGCGGGAGGGGAGGGATGGGGGCGGGGATTTCCGGGGAGAGGGCAAGGGGGCCGATCTGATCCTGAACCGCCCTGCAGAGCGGCTCGAAGACCTGCTGCGGCAGAACCGGGGCCAGGGTTTCCAGAAATCGGGTAATGGTCGAAATCAGCGTGCTCTTTTCCATATGCTCCTGCCTTATCCGAGTGGGTAGAGACCTGTTATAGCCGATTCAGCGCACAGGGAAAAGCGCTTTTTCTCAGATGATTCTGATTCTGCCGTTTCCGGCCGATGTCCCCTTTCCGATGTGAACCACCGCTGCTGCCCGGGCCAGCCGGCGATAGGGCTGAAGGTCGCCCCCGTAGACGATCTCGCCCTTGAAGCCGTTCAGGTAGACATCCTGCCCCTGCCGGACGGAGCGGCGCTTCCGCCGGCTCCAGAAGAGGCGGTTCTCTTGGATGGCCACCGCGCCAGCCCCGTGGAAGAAGCCGGGGGCCGGATCGCCCATGTCGTTGTCTCCGCCGTAGGCCCGCTTCAGATCCCGAAGCCTTCGCACAGCGCTCTTCACGAACAGGTCAAAGGGGATCTCCCCCTCTGCGGCCCTGCCGTTTTGGATCAGCTTGACCGGGGTAAGGCACTGCAGGGTGAGCCGGTCCGGATGCTCTGCGGAAAAGAAGGCGGCGCGGCTTTCCCCTTCGATCCAAACGGAAAGGGGCCATGCCACCGCATCCGCGGTTTGATCCTTCTGCCGGGGGTTTTCCGACGCGGGGGAGAGAATCCGAAGGTCGGCCATCTCCAGGGAAAGGGAGCGGATGGCCCCGGCTGCGGCCTCCAGGAAGAGGCTGCAGTACCGGATGGCCGGTCCTAACAGGGTGAAATCGGCCCAGCCTCGGCCATCTTCCGCCAGCACCTTTTCCCCGTCTCCGGTCTCCACCGCCAGGACAAAGGGGCGGGCCGGGTACTTTGTCTGCAGCGGGGGGAGGTTCAGCGCGGCCAGCGCCGGCGGAAGGGGGGCCGGCTCGGGCGCGAACAGGGTGAGGTACAGGCAGTTGTCAGAGAGGGCACACCCCTCACACGGCCGGTTTCGAAACCCCGGAAACGGGCAGCAGACCCGCTTGAGATTGAAGCCGAGACGGCCCCGGATCGCGGCTTCCATGCCATAGATCCGCCGGGGTTTCCGGACGGCGGTGAAATCGATGCGGAATTTGGCCGCGTAGAGGGTGAAGAGCGGGGCGATTGGGTCGTCGTGTGTTTTCGCTGCCGGATTCGGGGTTGTTGCCATGCTCTGGCTCTTACTGCATTTTGGAGATTATGTCAAGAAATGTTGCAGAATTTGAGAGCCCTCCTGCACTTGCGGCGAACTGATCCGACACGATTTCCGCCAGAGGACGAACCATGTGAAAGGGCTTGATTCCCTGTCCCTTTACTCCTGTTGACCGGATCTGGCCTCATGCTCCTGACGCAGTCGCCGGATCTCTTCGATGTCCAGCTTTGTCACCTGGGCGATCTGTTCATCCGTAATGGTTTCGATGGAAAAGAGATTGATGGCGGTCTCTTTTATTGCTTCGGCTTTTCCTTTCCTGACGCCGATCTTCTCACCCTTCTCAATGCCGATCCGCTCGGCAGTCGTTACATACGGCATTCTGATTTCCTCCTCATACCGAAAGAGTTCTTTGTGATACGCCGCTTCCATATCTTTCGGAAGACGCATGACCCAGTCGATAAACCGGTACAAATCCAGGATCTGCTGCTTTGTCCACCCCCGTCGGTACAGCGCTTTGGTCAGCGAGAGCTTGTATTCCAGGCGCTTTTCATCCGTCTCCTTGGTCTCCGCTGTCCGGAGATGGGCCATCACCACCACGGCAAAGGGATTGGCTGAGGATTCCAGCATCTCCCACTGCTTCCCGTAGTCCAGAACCTTCACCGACGGAAACCGGAACCGGTTGGTGCAGCCCCAAAGTTCCGTATCATATCCGTCCACATACCATCTCGGATTTTCATCCGCAAGAACGGCAAGGCTTGCCACGGGCAGCCTGTAGAGATCATGAATCCGGTAATGGTAGACAAAGACCCGGTAGCCGAAATCCGGGTCAAACTGCCCCTGGACCTCCACATGCACCAGCACCCAGGCCTCCTGTCCGTCCTTTTTCCAGACCTTCACCAAGTGATCCGCAAAGCGCTTCCCGATCTTCGCCTCCCGGGTGATCTGCCGCAGTTCCTTGTCCAGCCGTTCATAAGAGCGGGACCAGTCGATCTCCTGATGGATGCGGGGAAAGAAGAAGGCGGTGAATGCCTCGAAATAGGTGCTGAGGATCTCTTTCCAGGGGCTGTCGTAGCTGTCGTGTTCTGTCATTGTCCGGCTTTCTTTCCGTTGTCTGCTGATAAAAGTGAAGCGATCATTCCTGTCTTTGGAGTGAATTATAGAGCCTTATCCCTCTGTCCGTCAACCGTCCGTTCAAGCCTGATGCCGAAACAGAGGGGCATCATGAAGTGTCCCCTGCCTGGCGATTTTTCTTGCTCTCATGCACATCCGGGACAAACAGATCCACCACTGGCCGAACAGGCTCCAAGAAGTTGAGTATCATATTGTCCCACCCCCGGCTCAGGCATACTCCTTTTCCGCCCAACGGAATAAAGGTAATGAATCCAATAAATGGTGTAATGGCAAGAGTTGTTCCTATGCAAACGATCTGACATGAATACAATATATGGGATTAAAACTGTATCGATATGATTATGATTACATCATATAGACCGATCGAACCTCATGATTTCCATCTGTATATTACACCATTACTTCTCATAATCCATCCGGTTTTATCTTCCGCCACTTGGCTCCCCTTCCCCGTCCCACCGCTTCGATCCTTCCCTGATCCCGCAGTTGAAAGAGCACATGGCGGATCATATCCCGGCTGACATTCGGGCAGACCGCTTCCAGTTCCGAGATACGGAAATCCGTTCCGAATCCCTCAACAGCAACGATCACCCTTGCGGCCTTGCTGCCCGGGACTTCCCTTCGCTTGTCGAATCTTTCCTGAAAATCGGCATAGGCCGCCAGCACCACCCCCAGAAAATATTCGGCCCAGGGCCAGATATCGTGACGCCCCTCATGCCATCCCTGAGAGGAACGGTAAAGCGTGTC
>JAABSP010000053.1 GCA_011390345.1 Desulfobacteraceae bacterium | reverse complement strand
TCTCCTCCCGAACCTCCACAGTCAGGTGATGGCCCCGGAAGGTTTGGGGACTACGACTGCTCCAGTGTGGTCCATAATGAGGTTTATCGGGGTCAGGTGATGGCCCCGGAAGGTTTGGGGACTACGACTTCATTTGAAACCCCTTTCTTCAAAAAGGTAATAGGTCAGGTGATGGCCCCGGAAGGTTTGGGGACTACGACTGACGAGGTTTAGTGGAAAACGACCGGGTCCGCGTCAGGTGATGGCCCCGGAAGGTTTGGGGACTACGACGTCGGGGTTGGCTCCGGCTCCTCCAGTTTTGGCGTCAGGTGATGGCCCCGGAAGGTTTGGGGACTACGACCTAACTTGCGGTCCACAACCGAGGGGCCTTCTGTCAGGTGATGGCCCCGGAAGGTTTGGGGACTACTTTAAGTCAATATGAGGCAAAGAACATATTCTCCACTATTTACAAAAACGGCAAAGGATGATAAATATTAATAATATGAAAGTTTTGAACAGAAAAAATAAGATTCATCTTTCAGGAGCCGGAAATGGACTATATCAAGATCCGCTTTTGCAATGACCTCAGCGACAGAGACTCCCAGTTCGGAAAGAGCTTGGAGGAGATGTTCCGATCCATCAGCCCCGTCTTTACGCTATCCGAATGTTCATGGAAGCCTCAGATGGACATCTATGAGACTCCGGAGGAGATCTATATCCTTGCCGAGCTTTCCGGCGTGAGCAAAGACGACCTCGATATCGAGATCAACAGCAAGGCGATCCGGATACAGGGATTTCGAAGGCCCATTCCCCGGGTGGAGAATGCCAACTACCGCCTTGCGGAGATCCAGTATGGCCGGTTCGAGCGGGTTCTCTTCCTTCCGGTTCCCATCGATACCGAAAAAGTGGCCGCCTCTTTTCAGAACGGGCTTTTGACCATTCGGCTGGCCAAACAGCCCCGGGACCGGGTTCGCAAAATTCCGATCTCCGATGATTGATTCCTTCTTTCACCTTTACCGCCGGAGGTATCCATGTCTCAGCCTACAGCCGATATAAAGCAGCAGCCCGTCGATACGGAAAAAATTCCTGAAACCCTGCCCATCCTGCCGCTTTTCGATGCGGCACTCTTCCCCAAGATGGTGCTTCCCTTAGTGGTGATGGAGGGGGAGTCCATCCAGCTCATCGATGATGCCATGGCCGCTGATCGGATCATCGGGCTGGTGCTGGCCCGAACGGCCGAGGATGATCAGAAGCAGAAGATCCAGGAGGAGGGGGTAAGCCATGAGGATCTTTATGATATGGGCGCAAGCGCCCTGATCCTGAAGATGGCCAAGACCGAGGACAACCGGGCTCAACTCCTTGTCCAGGGCCTGAGCCGCTTCAAGATCGACGAGTATCTCGGCACCGATCCCTATATCCGGGCCCGGGTAACGCACGTCAAGACCGAGGAGAAGCAGGATACCGAGATCGAGGCGCTGATTTCCAACCTCCTCTCTCAGTTCACCAAGGTAGTGGAACTCTCTCCGGGACTTCCCCAGGAGATGGCCTCCATGGCCAAATCGATCACCGAACCGGGTATTCTGGCCGACATGATCGGATCGACCATCAACACTCCCACAGCCGAAAAACAGAAGATTCTCGAGACCATGGATGTCAAGGAGCGGCTGCGGGAGGTTACCCGGCAGGTCAACCACCAGGCGGAGATCCTGGAGCTGGGCAGCAAGATCCAGAGCCAGGTCAAGGGCGACATGGATCAGCGCCAGAAGGAATTTTACCTCCGCCAGCAGCTCAAGGCCATCAAGGAGGAGCTGGGCGAGGGAGAGGAGGATGACACCCGGGTGGAGGTGGAGGAGTACCGGGCCAAGATTTCGGAGAAGAACCTTCCGGAACATGCCAGAGACGAGGCCGATCGGGAGCTGAAGCGGATGGAGCGGATGCATCCCTCCTCTTCGGAGTATACCGTGGTCTCCACCTACCTCGACTGGATCACGACCCTACCCTGGAGCGAGTCGAGCCCCGATGTACTGGACATCGAAAAAGCGCGGAAGGTTTTAGATGAAGATCATTACGGCCTGGAGAAGGCCAAGCAGCGGATCATCGAATATCTTGCGGTGCGAAAGCTCAATCCGGAATCCAAGGGGCCCATCCTCTGCTTTGCCGGCCCCCCGGGAACCGGCAAGACCTCTCTGGGACGATCCATCGCGAGGTCGTTGAACCGGAAGTTCGTCCGGATATCACTGGGCGGGGTGAGAGACGAGGCCGAGATCCGGGGCCACCGGCGCACCTATGTTGGGGCGATGCCGGGCCGGATCATTCAGGGTATCCGCAGGGCCGAGACCAACAACCCGGTCTTCATGCTCGACGAGATCGACAAGGTGGGCAGCGACTTCCGGGGGGACCCCTCCTCCGCACTGCTGGAGGTGCTGGACCCGGAGCAGAACTTCTCCTTTTCGGACCATTACCTCGATCTGGCTTTTGATCTCTCCAAGGTGATGTTCATCACCACCGGAAATATTTTAGACACCATCCCGCCTGCTCTGCGGGATAGGATGGAGGTGTTGAAGCTTCTGGGCTATACGGACGAGGAGAAGCTCAAGATAGCCAACCGGTATCTCATCCCCCGGCAGCGAAAGGAGAACGGGCTGAAGGCCGATCAGATCAACATCACCAAAGCGGCCGTCAAGCGGATCATCAGCGACTATACCCGGGAGGCGGGCCTGCGGAATCTGGAGCGGGAGATCGCCAACGTCTGCCGCGGGGTGGCCACCAAGATCGCAGAGGGGAAGGCCGAATCGGTCACGGTGAAGGTGGTCAACATCCCCAGCTATCTGGGGGCAACCCGCTTCACTTCGGAGATGCTCGACCGGACCCAGACTCCCGGCGTCGCGGTGGGCCTGGCCTGGACCCAGGTCGGCGGAGAGATCCTCTTTATCGAGGCAACCGCGATGAAGGGAAACAAAGGCATGACCCTGACGGGCCAGCTCGGCGACGTGATGAAGGAGTCCGCATCCGCGGCACTGAGCTTTATCCGCACCAATGCGGCAAAGCTCGACATCGACGAGGATTTCTTTGCCGGCCATGACATTCATATCCATGTGCCGGCCGGGGCCATCCCAAAAGACGGCCCTTCGGCCGGTGTCACCATTTTGACGGCCCTGGCCTCCCTGCTCAAGGGAAAGACCGTGAAAAAGGAGTTGGCCATGACCGGGGAGATCACCCTGCGGGGACAGGTGCTGCCCGTAGGCGGCATCAAGGAGAAGGTGCTCGCGGCGCACCGGGCCGGGGTGAAAACCATTATTTTGCCCAAGCGGAATAAAAAAGACGTTGATGAAATCCCTAAAAATGTGCAAAAAGAGATTCAGTTTAATTTTGCTGATACGATGATGGAGGTTTTAAAGCTCGCTTTGGAAAAATAAAAAAAAACCGGATACCAAAAATGGACGTCAACCGCTGCTGTTTCAGACCCTTTGTACTGGCCCTGGTTCTCATCTTTACCGGCGGCTGCCTTTCCAAGATGGAACTTCCGGCCAATTATCCGGAAAGAAAGGCCCGGGCGAAAAAAGTTCCCAAAAAGGTTCCGCAGCCACCCCCGAAGCAGGGATATACCCGGCCCTATCAGGTCTTTGGCCAGTGGTACTATCCTCTTACCGATGCCGCGGGTTTTAGGGAACTCGGAATCGCCTCCTGGTACGGGGAGGATTTTCACGGCCGGCCCACCTCAAACGGCGAGATCTACAATATGCACGGGATTTCGGCCGCGCACAAGATCCTGCCGATAGGAACCGTGGTCCGGGTTTACAATCTCGAAAACCGGAAGTACCTCGATGTCCGGATCAATGACCGGGGACCCTTTGTCGCGGGGAGGGTGATCGACCTCTCCTACGGCGCGGCCAAGCTGCTCGGGCTTGTGGGGCCGGGGCTGGCCCAAGTCAAGGTGGTCTCCCTGGGAAAGCCGACCCGAAAAGGAGATGGAAAGCGAAGATACGAGCCTGTGGACTATCGACATGGCAACTTCACCATTCAGGTGGGGGCATTCTCGAGCCGGGAGAACGCGGAGCAGCTCGCGTCGGAGCTGGATGGAGCCTACGGCCATGCCAAAGTCCTGTCGGATCTGGATCATCGGAGTTCTCAGAAGCTCCACCGGGTGCTGGTGGGCAAATGTGACAATCTGGACGAGGCGTTGAAATATGCCAATCTCCTCCGGGAGAAGGGCTTTTCCGGCGCATTTACCGTTGCGGTCGAATAGAGTGACCCTTTTCCTCGACCGGGACGGGGTGATCAACGAGGATTCCCCGGAATACGTCAAAACCTGGGCCGAGTTCCGGTTTATCGGGAAAAGTCCTGAGGCTGTTGCCCGTCTCACTGAAGCCGGCTTCAGGATCATCGTGATCACCAACCAGTCCGGCATCGGCAGGGGAATCATCCGGCCCCAAGATCTTGCAAAGATGCATGAGAGGATGCGGGAGGCCCTTCGGGAAAAGGGAGGGGAGATCACCGATATCTTCTTCTGTCCCCACAGGCCCGATGAAGGGTGCAGTTGCCGAAAGCCCAGGACCGATATGATCCGTATGGCCTGCGATAAATATGGCATCGACCCCGCAGATGCCTGGATGGTGGGCGACAGCGCAAAGGATATCGAGTGTGCGATAAACGCGGGGTGTCGTTCCCTTCTGGTGATGACGGGCAATGGGCCCGCGGCAGAGGTGGAACTGGCCCGAAAAGAGATCCGCATCGATCATATTGCAAATGATCTTTATGATGCTGCAGATCATATTGTTGCCGGACAATATACCGGATAATTTAATATAAGGTTGGACAGGTTCTGTTATGATTGAGAAAATCGAATTTGCGGTCGGAGAAAAATACCGGAACCGGAAAGGTCTCTATGAGGTCATTTCCCGCCGCGGAGATAAGATGGTCATCCAATGGGAGGATGGAGAAAAGGTTGAGACCTCCGTCGAATTTCAAAGAAGAATCATTGACGGCATGCGGTTTGAGAAGAAAGTAAAGGAAGAGAAGAAATTGCCGCCGAAAAAGAAGAGTTCTTCAAGAAAGGTTTCGAAATTCAAGGGCCTTTCGGAGGGTGATTTTAAAAATAATATTACAAAGACAAAGTGGCGGGGCCGTCCTGCGCTGGGCGGAGCCGTTACCCAGAAGCTGGACTCGGATCGATATACCTTCAATTCCTGGGCGGTCTATCGGATCCCTTCGGTTCATTGGGCCGATGCGGCCCACCGGGACAGCAGTGAAGATATCTGGCGGCAGGCGAAGTTCTTTGCTCAGGTGGATGAACACTCTCTTTTTTACGGCTTCTATATCGAACGCCCTGATGATAAAGGCCTGGAAAGCCAGGAATGGAAACATTTCCTGGAATGGCTTAAAAACCCGGAAAATGAGGGGTGGCTGAAAACCATTGCCGAGGGGAACGGGCTTCTGATCTTCGATAAAGAGAATCGGTTTGAAGGAACCATCGAAGCGGTTAAGGGAGAATGGAAAAGGCGTAGAGAAGATGAGGAAGAGGATCTGGACTCCTTATATGCTTTTATCGACAGGCTGCCGGAGGAGCATTGGCTCAATCTTCAGATCGCCAAAAGGATAAAGAAAGAAGAAGCCCTTGAAAGAAAAGAGAAAATCGCAGATGATATCTCTTCTCTGTTTATGGTTTTGATGCCCCTCTATGAAGCATCGGTTCATATGAAATGATTTTTTGGGATAGATTGATTATATAATGAGCGAGAAAAATCGGAAAGAAGAACCGTACCGAGGATTCGAGCAGGGCCCCATTCGCCCCCCGAGCGAAGCCTACAGCCTGCTGATCCGTGTCACCCGCAACTGCCCCTGGAACCGGTGCGCATTCTGCCCGGTCTATAAGGGAACCTCCTTTTCCCTGAGGCCCCCGGAGCATGTCAAAAAGGACATCGATGCGGTGTATCGCCATGTGGAAGCGATCCGTCAAAGGGCTGATGGTGACGGCCGGATCGACAGGGCCGATGTGCAGGATCTTTCGGCGAAGGTGGGGGCCGATGACCATGCCCCATTTCAGGCCGCGCTCGGATGGTTTGCAGGCGGCCTCAAATCTGTCTTTCTCCAGGATGCCAACAGCCTGATCATCAAGCCCGGAGATCTCGTCGATATCTTAAAGCACCTCAAAAGCCGCTTTCCCTGGATCGAGCGGATCACCTCCTATGCAAGGTCTCACACTATCGCTCGGATCTCGGATGATGACATGGCCGCGATCGCGGATGCGGGGTTGAACCGGATTCATATCGGCATGGAATCGGGTTCGGATAAGGTTCTGAAGATGATCAAGAAGGGGTCCGACAAGGCGACCCAGGTCAAGGCGGGCCAAAAGGTCAAAATGGCCGGCATCGAGCTTTCCGAATATGTGATGCCGGGGCTGGGGGGCAGGCCATTATCCAGAGAGCATGCGCTGGAGACCGCAGATGCGCTCAACAGGATCGATCCGGAATTCATCCGCCTGCGCACCCTTGCCATCCCCAATTCGATTCCCCTCTACAAGGAATATATGGAGGGCCGCTTCGAGAAATGCACGGACCGGGAGATGGCCCAGGAGATCCTGCTCTTCATCGAGAGTCTCGAGGGCATCCGGAGCAGCATTAAAAGCGATCATATTCTTAACCTGATCCAGGAGGTGGAGGGAAATCTTCCCGAGGATAAGCCGAAGATTATCGGGGCCCTTCGGACGTTTCTGGATATGGAACCGGAGCAGCAGTGCCTCTATCAGGTGGGCCGCCGCCTCGGGTATTTCTCCCGCCTGTCGGACATGGAGAGCCCCCGGCGGGTGGAACGGGCCGAGAAGACCTGCCGGGATCTAGGCATTACACCGGAGAATGCGGATCAGGTGATCGATGAGTTGATGAAGCGGTTTATCTGATTGTCGGCTTGACTTTTCCTTCAGAATTGTTACCCTCACTAGATTTTGCAGAACTGTTTGCGTGAAGGGCAATTTTTCATCATGAGGTATGCCAAATGGCCAAAAAGAAGCTGAAAAGCCACAATATCAACAGGGATTGGTGCAAGGGATGCGGGATCTGCGTCCATTTCTGCCCCAAAAAGGTTCTCGAACTCGATGCCGAGGAGAAGGCGGTTGCCGGTGATACCGAGGCGTGCATTGTCTGCCGGCTGTGCGAGCTGAGATGTCCGGACCTTGCCATCGAAATCGAGACGGAGACGGAAACGGAGTAGGATCATTATGACAGAAAACATAAAGTTCGTTCAGGGGAACGAGGCGTGTGTGGAGGGAGCCCTGTATGCGGGGCTCGATTTTTTTGCAGGATATCCTATCACCCCCTCAACAGAGGTTGCCGAGCAGATGTCGGTGCAGTTGCCGAAGATCGGAGGGAGCTTTCTACAGATGGAGGATGAGATCGCCTCTCTCTGCGCGATCATCGGCGCGTCGCTGACAGGTCACAAGGTGATGACGGCCACAAGCGGCCCCGGATTTTCATTGATGCAGGAGGCCCTCGGGTATGCGGTCATGGCCGAGATCCCCTGTGTCATCGTCAATGTGCAGCGGGGGGGTCCCTCTACGGGCAACCCCACCCATGTAGCCCAGGGGGATGTGAATCAGGCCCGCTGGGGAACCCACGGAGACCATGCCATCGTCGCGCTCACCGCATCCAACCATCAGGATGTCTTTGCCGTGACCGTGGAGGCTTTCAACATCGCAGAGACCTACCGGACCCCGGTGATCCTCCTATTTGACGAGGTGATCGGCCATATGCGGGAGCGGCTGGTGATTCCCGAGCCCGGGGAGATTCCTCTGGTGGAGCGGCTCAGGACATCGGTGAAGGAGGGGGTCGATTACCATCCCTACCTTCCCCGGGAGGATGGAAGACTTCCCATGTCCGATTTCGGCAGTGTTCATCGTTACAATGTCACGGGCCTCTACCATGATATGTGGGGCTTTCCGTCGGACAATCCCAAGATCGTCCATGGCCTTTCCCGGCATCTGATGGACAAGATCGAGAACAACGCGCATCAGATTGCAATGGTCAAGGAATACTATCTGGAGGATGCCGAACAGATTCTGATCTCCTACGGCGCTTCCGCGAGATCCGCGCTTCATGTGGTGGTGAGCCGCAGAAATCGGGGAGAGCAGCTCGGCCTTCTGGAACTGCAGACATTGTGGCCGTTTCCCGCAGAGATCGTGCGGGACCGTTGCCGGAACGCCCGGTCCGTGACCGTGGTGGAGATGAACAAAGGACAGATTCTCGAACAGGTAAAGCATGCGGTGGAGGCTCCGGAGCGGGTCTTCCTCGCGAACCGCGTAGACGGCGTACTGATCAACCCGACCGATATCCGGAATTTCCTGCGGGTGATCCAGGGAAGGGGGATTTAGAAAATGGCGGTAAAGGATTTTCTCAGGGAAAGATTCTTCCCGCATCTCTGGTGTCCCGGTTGCGGCCACGGAACCGTCTTGAACGGTCTTGTGCGGGCCATCGAGGAGCTGGGAATTCGGAAGAGCGACATCGTGATGGTTTCGGGAATCGGCTGCTCCTCCCGGATCTCGGGGTATCTCGATTTTCATACACTGCACACCATCCACGGCAGGGCACTGGCCTTTGCAACGGGTGTGAAGATGAGCCGGCCCAAACTCAACCTGATCGTGCCGATGGGTGACGGCGACGCGCTGGCCATCGGCGGCAACCATTTCATCCATGCGTGCCGGCGCAACATCGACATCACCGCGATCGTGATGAACAACCGGATCTACGGCATGACCGGAGGGCAGTATTCACCGCTGTCAGGGTACGGCGCGGCCGCGACCACGGCCCCATATTCCAACATCGACCATACCTTTGATGTGGTGGAACTCTCCAAGGCCGCGGGCGCGACCTTCGTGGCCCGAACCACGTCCTACCACCCCAAGGAGATCACCAAATACATAAAAAAGGCCATCCAGCACAAGGGCTTTTCCGTGGTGGAGATCATGAGCCAGTGCCCCACCTATTTCGGCAGAAAGAACAAGATCGGCGGCGCGGTGGAGATGCTCGAGTATATGAAAGACCAGACCACGCCCATCGACTCCAAGGCCAAGGCCGAGAACCCGGATCTCATCGAGCGGGGGATCTTTGTGGAGAAGGAATTGCCGGAGTACTGCGAAGAGTATGAGAAGGTCATCGAGCGGGCGAAAGGAGGGGCATAAATCATGGAGCGGTACAGAATCGTATTTTCAGGCTCCGGAGGTCAGGGGGTCATCACCTCCGCCATCATCCTCGCGGAGGCGGCCGTACTCCATGAGAACCTGACGGCCGTCCAGTCACAGGTCTACGGCGCGGAGGCCCGCGGAGGCTCGACCCGGTCAGATGTGATCATCTCCGATTCGGAGATCTACTTCCCCAAGGTGACGCAGCCTAATGTGCTCGTATGCCTCACTCAGGAGGCGTACAACAAATTCTCCGGCATCATCCGTCCCGGAGGGCTGCTCATCACCGATGCCAAATATGTGGAGATTACAAAGAAGGTGGACGCGCGCCAGCGGGAGATCCCCATGTATGAAGCGGTGATGGAGAAGATCGGCAAACCCATCGTCTTCAACATCTGCATGCTCGGCGTCTTTATCGGGATGACGGAGCTGGTGAAGCCCGAATCGGTCATGAGCGTGCTGGAGAGAAGGATTCCCAAAGGATTTCTGGAGCTGAACCGGCATGCCCTTCAGCTCGGCATGGACCTGACCGAGGGGGTGCGGCGATAGAAAGAGCCGGATTCTCCGGATCGAGTCCTGATCAAAACCTGTTCCAACGTCATCGGATTCGATGACGCGCCCTTTTCCCGCACCCACCTCGGCGATGTGCCCTTGGTGGGTGCGGTCTTTGCAGGCAGGATGGCTAGGGGGGAAAGCCGGGGGAGGGTCTGAGCGCTCTCAATCTACGACAAGGTCTAAGGGTCTAATCATAAGCACCCTGAGAATTGAAAGCCGCTACTCCCTATCCTTTATCTTTCTCTTTGATCTTCACCACGGTCCGCTCCGAAACCATCCCGTCCCGCAGCTCGGAGCGCCGGATGACAAGCTGGAGACGGTTCTCCGCAAAGAGCTGAATGCAGGCCGGGTAGAGCTTCCACTCCTCCTCCAGCCCCTTCTTTTTGATCTCATCCAAAGTATCCGATTCCGTAATCGGAAAAGAGCGCTGGCCGATGATGGGGCCTGAATCCTCGCCATAGTCGATGAAATGGACGGTGCAGCCGCCAACTTTGCAGCCGTACCGGTAGGTGTCGCCGTAGCCGTCCACGCCGGGAAAGGCCGGCAGCAGCGCGGGATGGATGTTCATGATCCGGGGCACATGGGGGTCGATGTTGATCCGGTCGATGAAGTAGGGGGTGAGGTTGCGCATGAATCCGGCCAGCACCAGCAGGTCAAAGGGGTCCGGCTTCATGGCTTCGATGAGTGCCGCTTCTGCAGTGGCCCGGGCCTTGAGCGCGATCTCGATCTTTTTCGGATCAGCTCCCTTGGGGTAGAGATTCTGCTTTGCCATCAGCTTCTTGAGATCAAAGCCCGGCGGCAGTGTCGCGCCTTCGGGATCATCCTTTACGCCTCTCATGATGGTCCGATAATCGACCACAAAGCGGGGAATACCGTGCTTCCGGGCACGGTCCAGCCCTTTTGCGTCAGGATTGTCGGTTCCCACAAAGACCATCTCCCCGTCGATCTTCCCCGACTCGCATCCGTCGATGATGGCCTGCAGGTTGGTTCCGCCGCCCGAGATCAGTGCGCCGATGCGGATCTTTTCCCCCATTTTCCCTTCTCCTTCCATTTCCGTTATTCCGTTCCCGGATACCAGAGATAGTAAAAGCCGCTTTTGAGGGAGGGAAGAATTCTTCCGATCCCCAGCAGATCGAAGTCCCGGCTCACGGCCGCGTTGTTGTAGAGCGTATCATTTATATATTCGTTCCGCCGATAGACCACCACCTGCGCATCCAAAGGAAGGTTCGACAGTTCTTGGACCGCGTCAATGGCATCGGAGAGATAGCCGATTCTGTCCACCAGCCCCAATTCCCGGGCCTCATCCGCCAGAAAGATCCGGCCCGTGGTGATCCGTTCCAGCGCTTCCGGACTTGGATTCCGGTGTTTTTGCACAAGATCGATAAAGCGGCTTGCCAGGCTTGTAATCATCTCCTGAAAGATCACGGCTTCCGTTTCCGTCTGTTTTCGGAAAGGAGAGCCCATGTCCTTATAGATCCCCGATAGGGTCGGATCGACCGTGACGCCGATTTTATCCATCAGTTCCACAACGCCGGGGTGCCACAGGATCACACCTACAGAGCCGGTCGCGGTGGTGGGATGGGCCATGATGAGATCGGCCGGAAGAGCCACATAATAGCCCCCGGAAGCGGCCAGATTCATGAAGATGGCCACGACCTCGACCCCCGTCTCCTCTTTGTATTTTTGGATCTCATGGTAGATCAGGTCGCTTGCGGTAACGGTTCCTCCCGGAGAGTCGATCTTCAACAGCAGCGCCTTGATATCGGGGTCCTTTTTCGCCTTTTCCAGCCGGGAGACGATCTCCTGAACCATAGAGGGCTGAGAGCGGAGTACCCCCTGATCGGCCGCATCGGTGATCATGCCCTCTACCGGAAGGACGAGGATCTTCTGCTCTCCCTTCCCCTGGAGAACGAATTCCTGCAATGCATCCCGGCTGTCGGAGAAGAGCTTGATCTGTGGCGAGATGCAGGCGCTGCTCCAAATCAGCACCAGAAGTCCTATCATGATTTGAAATATACTTTTCATACAGATATTTTTATCCTTTCTCCAAAGAAAGGTCAAGCAAAGGAATCGATTCGTCTGCATGCTTTTCGATTCACCCGGTTCGGAAGAAGTGCGGCGCAGGGGGCAGTGGAAGGATTGAGATGTGAAACCGAAAAAGGAGCAGCCCTTTTCAGACTGCTCCTTTTCAAATGCCTTGTCAACATCAGATATCGATGATCAATTCTCGATGGCACATTCCTCGCTTCGTTTGGCTCTGAGAAAGATGCCGGAGAGAATCAGCACCGGGACGGCAAAGACGATTCCCATCACCGGCATCATGGTGAATGAGACGGCCAGCAGGCCCAATCCCAAAATCAGCAGAAAGATTCCGACGCCGAGATTGGCCGGGACTTCGATTCGACAATAATCTTTTAAACTCATGGTTTCACTCCTTTAATCTGTAAACGGGTCGAAAAAAGCCCCCGTTTATGTTCATGTTGTTTTCAAGAATAACCTTCTTCACATGAAGATCAAATGAGGCAAACCCCGTAATTCATCTATTTGGAACCCCCATTCCCCGACTGCTGCATGATTTTTCGGGCTTTTCGGTGGAGGAGTATCTCTATTTCCGCCAGAATTCCGGCACCAGAAGGATAATGACAGTATAGACCTCCAGCCGGCCCAGAAGCATGCACCAGATGAGCAGCCATTTGCCTGTGGCCGGGATATGTGCGAAGTTTTCAACCGGCCCCACGGTTCCGAATCCCGGACCGATGTTGCCGATGGTCGCGGCCACTGCGCCGAAGGATGTAACGAAATCGACCCCCATGCCGGCCAGAATCACCGAGCAGGCTGCAAAGAGAAGCACATAGAGGGCCAGAAAACCGAGTACGCTTCGCATCACATCTTCGGGCACGCTCTTGCCGTTGATCTTGACATGGGTCACTGCATGGGGATGGATCAGAGAGAAGAGTTCCTTATAGCAGTATTTGATGCAGAGCATGATCCGAAGGCACTTCATACCGCCGCCAGTCGATCCCGCAGATGCCCCCAGAAACATGCAGAGGAGCAGAATGATCTGGGACATCGCGGGCCACTGCTCGTAATCATAGGTGGCATATCCGGTGGTCGTCAGAATGGAGATCACCTGAAACGAGCCGTACCTAAGCGCGGTCCAGATGCTCTCATAGATTCCCCATAGCCAGGTATCTGCAGTGACGGCAACGGTCAGCACCAGAACGCCCGCGAGAAAGAAGCGGCATTCGGAATCCCGCCACAGGGCCAGGGGCCGCCCCCTGAGCATCTGATAGTGAAGCGAAAAGTTGATCCCGGCCAGCAGCATGAAGATGATGATGATGATATCGAAATAGAGGCTGTTAAATTGGGCAATGGAGGCGTTTTGTGTAGAGAAGCCGCCGGTGGGCATGGTGGTGAACGCGTGGCAGAGGGCATCGAATAGGCTCATGCCGCCGAACATCAGCAGCACCACCTCGGCCGCGGAAAAGAGCGCATAGACCTTCCAGAGGATCATGGCCGTATCCCGAATCCGGGGCTTGAGCTTGTCCGGAACCGGGCTGGGGACTTCGGCCTTGTAGAGCTGCATCCCGCCGACCCCCAGAAAGGGCAGAATCGCCAGGGAGAGGACGATGATCCCCATGCCGCCGAGCCACTGGATCAGGCTCCGCCAGAAGAGAAGCCCCTTGGAGACGGCCTCGATATCGGTCAGCACCGATGATCCGGTGGTGGTGAATCCGGAGACCGATTCGAAAAAGGCATCGGTAAAACTGGGGAACTCGCCGCCGATGTAGAAGGGGAGCGCGCCGAAAAGACCGATCGCACTCCATCCGAACGCGACGACGGCCATTCCCTCCCGCTGGCTGATGTATTCTGTCCCCTCGGAGCGGCAGATCAGTGCCAGCACTCCTCCTGACCCGACTGTGATGCCGATGGACCAGAGGAGTGAATAGACGCTCTGATCTCTGTAGATGAGCCCCACCAGCAGGGGCAGGGTCATGGAAAGCCCCAGAAAGAGAACCAGAATTCCCACGACATAGAGGACATATCGCCAGCGCATGGTTAAAAGTACTCCAGTTTGACCGAGAGAATCTTTTCGATCCTGGCCACGGCCTCTCTTCTGGCAAAGATCACGATCCGGTCCCCGGGCAGAATCACGGTCTCGCCCGATGGAATGATCACATGGTCTTTTCGCAGAATCGCGGCCACCAGGGCCCCCTTGGGAAAGGAGATCTTCCGCAGAGGCTTCTCCACGATCTCGGAAGTCTCCAAGGCAACAGCCTCGATCACTTCGGCCTGCTCATCCTTCAAAGAGATGGCCGAGATAACCTTTCCCCGGCGCACATGCTGCAGGATGGAGTTGATCGCGGAGAGCCGGGTATTGACCACCTGCTCCATGCCGATGGCTAGCATCAATGGGAAATAGCTGAACTTGCTGATCTTGGTGATCACCTTTTTCGCGCCCAGGCGCCGGGCCAGCAGAGAGGTTAGGATATTCGTCTCCTCATCATTGGTCAGCGTCACCACCAAATCCATGTTCCGGATGTTCTCCTCGGTCAGGAGCTGCTGGTCAGATCCTTCCCCGCAGAGCACCACAACACTGTTGAGATGATCTGCGAGTTCTTTACACCGTTCTCCGGATTTTTCGATAATCTTTGTGTGGATCGATCGCTTTTCCAGCAGAGCCGCCAGACGTGCCCCGACCCGTCCGCCGCCGACGATCAGCACATTTTTGATGGTCATATCCGGCTTGTTGAAGAGCTTCAGGGTTGAGGCCAGATCCTTCTCTTCGCTGATGAAATAGACCACGTCCCCGGAGTGGAGCCGGTCGTCGCCCCGGGGGATGATCATTTTCTCGTTTCTCAGCACCGCAGCAATCAGCAGCCGATGATCAGGCCCGATCTGCTTGGGGATGTCTATCAGTTGAATGTCGGCAAGAGGGGATTTCTCGTCCAGACGCACCCCCACGAACTTGACTTTTCCGTCTGCAAACTCCCCCACATCGATGGCTCCGGGAACGCTCATGAGCCGGTCGATGGTCTTGACCACCTCGATTTCGGGGTTGATGATGGTATCGATATGAGGAGGCCCGTCTTTAAAGGTTTCGTGATACGGGTCGTAATCGGCATCCCGAATCCTAGCGAGCTTTTTGGTATTGTGGGAGAGGGTATCGGCCACCAGACAGGCCACAAGGTTGGTCTCATCACTGTCTGTCACCGCAAGAAGGATCTCGGCCTCTTTGATGCCGGCCTCATTCAGCGCAACCGGGCTTCCTCCGGACCCCTGCACCACCTGCACGTCGATCGATTCCGAAACCCGCTTGAGCGCCTCCGGATTTCGGTCGATCACCACCACTTCCTTGTTCTCATAGGCCAGACGGTTCGCGATGTGAAATCCGACTTCACCCGCGCCGACAATGACGATCTTCAATAGTCCATCTCCTTGAAAGGTAAAAAATATGGGCGTTTTATCTGATAAACGCCCCTTATATTCGTGGATTTACTATAGGGCAGGGGGATGTGTCAAAGGTTTTCCGCCTTTATTTTAAAGTCTTCGGAAGCGGTTCCATCAATTATTTGCCGGCCTCTGATGCTTCCCTGTCACGATCCCCCATCAAAGGGGCAGACAAGATCTTTGGCATAATGATTATCTTCATCATGAGCCCCTATTTTTCTCGACTTGAGGAGCAGATTTTTGATAGGATTCGGTACTGGTGATCAGCACATTTATTATTGGCAATCCGTTCTTTTTCCAGGAGATCAATTAGACCAACAAATAGACCAACAATGATCAGTATTGAAAACCTGACCAAAACCTTCGGCCCTCAGACCCTGTTCGATGAGATCAGCTTCAAGATCAACCCCAGGGAGCGGGTGGGGATGGTGGGCCGAAACGGCCACGGCAAGACCACCCTTTTCCGGATCATTGTGGGAGAGGAGTCCTATGATGACGGCATGGTCAACATGCCCAAGAGCTACCGGATCGGCTATGTGACCCAGCACCTCGATTTCACTGAAAATACGATCCTTAAAGAGGGGATGAAGGGGCTGCCCGCGGACCGGCGGGAGAACCACTGGGAGGTGGAGAAGATCCTGGCGGGGCTCGGCTTTTCCCAGGCCGATTTCGAGCGCCCCCCGTCCGATTTTTCCGGCGGATTTCAGGTACGCCTGAATCTTGCCAAGGTGCTCGTTTCGGAGCCGGATCTGCTGCTGCTGGACGAGCCGACCAACTATCTCGACATCACCGCGATTCGCTGGATCGAGCGGTTCCTTTGGGCCTGGCCCCGGGAGCTTCTCCTCATCACCCACGACCGGGGCTTCATGGACAAGGTGGTGACCCATACCCTCGCGATCCACAGAAGAAAGATGAAGAAGATCGAAGGGGATACAGGAAAGCTCTATGGGCAGATCGCGCAGGAGGAGGAGATCTACGAGAAGACCCGGCAGAACGACGAGCGCAAACGCAAGGAGGTGGAGACCTTCATCAACCGGTTCCGGGCCAAGGCGCGGCTGGCCAACATGGTGCAGTCCCGGATCAAGACCCTTTCGAAGATGGAGAAGAAGGAGAAACTGGAGGGGATGAAGACCCTCGATTTCTCCTTTCGGCAGAAGCCCTTCAAGGGGAAGCAGATGTTTCAAGCCGAAGGGCTCTCCTTCGGGTATGAGGGCGGTCCCCGGTTGATCGAGGATTTCAGCATCTCGGCCGGGGCCGGAGAGCGGATCTGCGTGGTGGGCCGGAACGGCAAGGGCAAGACCACCCTGCTGAAGCTGCTGGCCGGGGATCTGCCCCCGCAGTCCGGGGAAATCTCCTATAATCCCAATGTGGAAAAGGGATTCTACGAGCAGACCAACATCAAAAGCCTTGTGGATGGCCGCACTGTGGAGGAGGAGCTGATCCTGTCCGCGCCTGATGTGGACCGGCAGCAGGCGAGAAACATCTGCGGAGCCATGATGTTCGAAGGGGAAGGGGCCTTGAAGAAGATCGGGGTACTCTCGGGCGGGGAGAAGAGCCGGGTGATGCTGGGCAAGCTGCTGGTGACGCCTTTAAACCTGCTGCTGCTGGATGAGCCCACAAACCATCTGGATATGGACGCAAATGATGCGCTGCTGGCCGCGATCGACAATTTCGCGGGCACGGTGGTGATGGTGACCCATAACGAGATGTTCCTCCACGCGGTCGCGGACCGGCTGGTGGTCTTTCAAAGGGATGGGATACAGCTCTTTGAAGGGGGATACGGCGAGTTTCTGGAGAAGGTCGGATGGGAGGAGGAGGCTGAGGAGAGGCCCGGGAAATCGGCTGAACCGGAGGCGGATGGGGCCGAAACAAAGTTGAGCAAAAAGGAGGCCCGCCGCAGGCGCTCGGAGATCGTGACAGAGCGGGCCAAGCTGACCCGGCCCATCGAGAAGAAGATCGAGAACGCGGAAGACGAGATCGAGCGGCTGGAAAAAGAGCTGGAAAAGCTCAACCGGGCCATGCAGGCTGCGTCAGAGGAGGGCGCGGGCGCAGAGATCGTCCGGCTCTCCCAGTCGATCCACACCTGCCAGAGCGAGATCGACCGGCTCTTTGAGGATCTGGAGGCGTACACCGATCAGTTGAAGGCCGAGCATTCGGCCTTTGAAAATCGGCTGGCGGAGATCGACCAGATGGAGGATTAAAAAGAGGAAGGAAATAAAAAACCCCGCTTAGGCACTGCTGCCTGGGCGGGGTTTATCGATCATCCCTTCCGATGGGATCTATTTCTTCTTCTTGCTGGCTGCGCGCTTGGAGGCTTTCAGCGGGTTGACCTTGGCCTGTGCGGCAGCCGCTTCTGCGACTACATGGGTGGCCAGGTTGCAGTTGCCCAGCTTCCACTTCATGGAAGGCTGGGGGCTTGCGGTGCAGAACCAGCCTTCGCCGTATTCGGTCATCCGGTTGCAGCCGTTGCACTTCTCCACCACCTCTTTGCAACTTCCGCCGTTGTAGGTGCAGCCCTTCTTGCTCATGAACGGGCAATCCTGCCCTTTTCTTACGGTTTCACAAATCATTTGTATCATCCCCCTTGGACATATTTTTTTATTCAAAAAAAAGGCCTGAGAGGAATGACTCCCAAACCCTTAATTTACGATTTGTATGCAAAACTAAACAAATTTAATCCAAAGGGATCGGGTTGTCAACAACTTTTTTGGAAAAAGCAAAAAAAGGTGCGCAACCAAAACCAAAGGGATGCGCACCTTCTTAGATCATGCAGACTTCTTGAAGGCCTGGATCAATGAGGGGTCCATCACGGCCTCGTATCCGGTCAGCCGGGCCACCACTTCGTTTTCTGCGTTCACAAAGGTGAAGTCCCCCTTCATCTTATGGCGCGTCACCTCCCGGATCTCCAGGATCGCGGTGACTCCCTCCTTGGGAAATCCGCGGCAGAACTGGCGGTAGCTCGCGGCATAGCTCGGCAGGCAGGTCTGCCCTTTCTGTTCATAGGTCCAGAGGATGGCCATCTGAAAGGCCGAATCGAGTACCAGGGGATCTCCGATCCAGCGGCTCCGGACAGGCTCCTTCATCCACTGGTCGGGCGCGGGCGCGGCCGCAAGCACTGCGGTCATGAAACGCTCTGAAAGGCTGATCACCTTTTTGATCCCTCGAAGGTCCGACCCGTGGAAGAGGACGTTTTCATAGATCTCGTCGATGCTTCGCTGATAGCCGTTCCCCTTCATGAAGACGGAGGGGTCAAAGGGGGGAGGGGAGGGCTGTCTGCTGCCGAGGATGGCCCTGGCCCGGTAGTGGATAACCTCGATCCCATCCTGAATCCCGTCTCTGATCTCCACATCCACCTCATAGGTCGAGCCGGTTTTTCGGGCCTTTCCGGCCATCATGCGGATCAGCTTCTTTTCCTCGCCGATCCGGATGCCGTTGAGCAGGCGGATATCGTCCAGCCCCTGCAAAAAGAGGCCCGGATTCTCATGGAGCGCACCGCAGCCGAGCCATTCGGTCATCAGGGCAAAGGGAACCACTGGGCTGCCCGCGATCCGGTGGGAATCGAGGATCGGATATCGGATCGGGTCGATCTCCCTTTTGAAGGTCAGTGAGAGGGCCGGAGCTTGAACCTGGGCTTGAACCGGTGCTGCGGTAACGAACTCCTCTGGCAGATCCCACTTCTCCTGGTCTCCGAAGCCCGAGCCGATCATCACCTCTGTCGGAAGCCCCGCAGCCCGATTCTCCCCGGGAATTTCCATCTCCTGGAGCAGGGATCGGGCTCCGGCCCCTGTGGGAATCAGGCCGATTCCCTTCCCGCGGAACTCCTTTTTCAGGGCTTCAGAGACCATACCCCCGTCCCAGGGACCCCAGTTCACGGAGATCACCCGGCAACCGGGGCGTTTTACGGCCTCATTCTGTGCGATCTTGTTGAGGACTTCGTTTGCCATCGCGTAATCGACCTGGCCCTGGTTGCCCATACGAGCTGCAACAGAGGAGAAGAGGATCAGGTATTTCAGGGGATCATCCCCCGCGGCTTTGAGAAGCACCTCTATGCCCTTCACCTTTGTGGAGAAGACCGCTTCGAACTGCTGGTCTGTCTTGTCGATGATCCTGCGGTCCTGAAGGTATCCGGCCCCGTGGATGATGGCCCGGATCGGGCCGAATTCCTTTCGGATCTCTGCAAAGATTTTTCCGATCGCTTTTTCATCTCTGACATCAGCAGCGTAATACCGAACCGTTGTGCCGGTTTCGCGGATACGTTCGAGGTTTTCCGCAACCTCCCGCGCGGCCATGTACCGTTGATATAGCGCTTCGAGATCCTTGGGAGAGGGGGGAGCATCTGCGAATTCATTTTCCAGAATGGCCCGCTTCACGGCCGCGGCATCGAAAATCCCTTTCAGCCATTCCGGTTCGGGATCGGAAAGCGAAGATCGGCCGATGAGCAGAAGCGTCGGCTGAACCCTCTGGGCCAGTGCAATGGCCCCGGCCGCGGTGACGCCCCTCGCGCCGCCCGTGATGACCACCGGATCTTTTGGAGAGAGATTCAACTCCCCTTCCGGGGGAAGGGCCGGGGTCAGGGCGACTCTGCACCGGCTCTGGGCCGAAAGCCCCACTTCGGGGGGGCCCTCATGCAGAAATTCCGCGGCCACTGCCCTGCCAATCTCCTGGAGATCGGCCCAATCCGGGTCCAGATCGATGGCCCGGCAGGAGACCCCCTCCCATTCCAGGGAAGCTGTCTTTGCAAGCCCGGATAATGCCCCCTGCAGGGGATGGGGAATCGGTTTTCCGTTGAACCCGAATCCGCCGTCCATTCGGCTGACCGTCAAAAAGGCAGCACCCCCCCTTCGAGCCGCTTCCATCAGCAAAGCAGCAGCCCCGCGGGCAACGGAGAAAGCCTCTTTCGGAAGCCTTTCCGGGTTTTCGTTCCATGCATCGCCGATCAGTATGAGACCGGCCGCATCTTCAAAATTAACGGTATCCTTGGAAAGATCGGGTCTGAGATCGGGCCAGAGATCGGGACTGATCCTGCGGGTTTTTATTCTCCGCTCCGCCAAAGCATCCGCGATGGCTTGAGCCACTCCTTTGCCATCCTCGGTGATCAGAATCTCGGCTCCTTCCGGAAAGGAGAGGGGGGATTCGAAGGCCTTTTGGAGCGGAACGAGCCGGATCTCTTTTCTCTCCAGCCATTCTGCTGCTTCAACGGCTTGATTTCCGGCTCCGGAGCCATCCTGCCGGGGTAGCGGGTTTGCAAAGGAGACCCTTTCTTCCGGCGGCTGTTCGGCCGGGGAATGATCTGCAGGTGAAAAGGATGTGCCGGAAAGATGCTCGATGATCTGGCCCAGGGTTCTGAGGGTTCCCATGATCTCGGGTGAGACCGGGGGCAGTTCCGGCATCTCTTCCTCAAAGGCCGAGAGGATCTCGACGCGCTTGATGGAATCGATGCCCAGATCCGATTCGATGTCCATGTCAAAGGAGAGCATCTCGGCCGGATAGCCGGTCAGCCCGCTGACCACTTCCAGAAGGGTGCTTCGGATCTTTTCATCAAATACATCAGACGGTCCATTTTGTCCATTATGTCCACTTTGTGCCGGTTCCTTTGGGGCGACGGCAGGCATCTTCTCTTTTACAGAAGATGTGTGCCGCTGCCCTTTCAGGTGTTCCACGATCTCGCCCAGAGTCCGAAGGGTTCCCATGATCTCGGGCGAAACCGGGGGCAGATCCGGCATCCGCTCTTCCAGAGTGGACAGGATCTCGACGCGCTTGATGGAATCGATGCCCAGATCCGATTCGATGTCCATGTCAAAGGAGAGCATCTCGGCCGGATATCCGGTCAACCCGCTCACCACCTCCAGGATTAGAGAGGCAATTGCATCTTCATCCCTGGTTTTCTCTTCAGGGGCGCTTTCGGCCTTTGAAACCCTTTCATTTGCAGCGGTTGAAGCCGGGGCAGGAGGGGATTGCTGAAGATCCTCCTGAACAGGATCTGCCTTGGGAGCCGGATGAGGATCGGAAAAGGCTGGAAGTGGATTGGCAGAAGATGCTTGCGCCCTTGAAGGGTCCGCGCCCTGTTCCGACGGATGCGGGGCCTGGGGTGAAAGTCCTGCTGCCGCCTCTGCCAGTCTTCGGGTGCTGGAGACCATCTCCTGAAGGGTTCTGCTGGCCTGGGTCTGGGACTCAAGAAATTTCTGATGGGTCTGAGCGGTCTGCATCTGCAGGGCCTGCATCGATTTCAGGCCCTCTTCCACGACCCGGAGCGCGTCCGCGGCTGAATGGCGCGGCTGCGGATTCTGCGGCACCTGATCCGAATGATGATGATGGGATTGCGGGGATTGCGCTTTTCTTTCCATAGGTTTAGGACTGTTTTGGGCCGGTGGAACCGGCGCTTTTTTTTGGGATGAAGGTGAAACGGAACGGTAGTTGGCTCCGCAGAGCGGAATGCTCATGCGCTGCTTTTTCAGCTCTTGCACCGGCGTCTCCCAATTCTCCAGGCGAACCGGATATCCGAGAGCCGCCAGCCGGCAGAGACCTTTTGCCAGATCCGCAAGTCCGGGACGAGCCCCGGATGAGGCATCAATGGCCCCAGCCGTTACAGATGCATCCTTTAAGATCGCGCGGACCAGTCCGGTCAGCACAGATTTGGGACCCACCTCGATAAAGGTTCGTACACCGCTTTTGTAAAGATTTAGGATTTCCCCCACAAAATCGACCGGCCGGATCAACTGTTCCGAAAGGAGTCTTCTGGCTTCTTCCGGATCATCCGGATAGGGGGCAGCCGTGGTATTGGCATATACCGGAACGGCCGAGGGTTTAAATTCAATTTTTTGAAGGGATTCGGCAAAAGGTTCAGTTGCGGCCTTCATTGCCGGGCTGTGAAAGGGCGCTGATACCGGAAGGCGAACGGCTTTCCACCCGATCTTCCGGCAGAGGTCTTCCGCTTTTTCGATGGCCGCGTCAGAACCGGAGAGTACCCCTTGGTGCGGAGTATTCCGGTTGGCCAGCACGATATCGGAAATCCGGGACAGAATCTGTCCTTCAATCTCCTCCAGCCGCGCCTTTACCGCAAGCATCCCGCCCTTGCCGCCCCCGGCCTGTGCCATCACCCGTCCCCGGAGCACGGCCAGATCGAGAAGCTCTTTTCTGTCCATGACTCCCGCGGCATAGAGCGCGGTCAGCTCACCGAAGCTGTGGCCGCAGACCGCATCGGGCCGAACCCCGAAGTCCGTCAGGATCTGAAGCATCCCTAAGCTGATCGCGGCGATGGCTGGCTGGGCTACATCGGTCTGCCGAAGGGCCTCCTCCTGTGCTTTCCGCTGCTCGGGCAGATGGGCCGGCGGGGGAAAGAGAAGTTTTCCCAGGGAAAAAGAGGCACTGGCTGCGTCTGCGGCCGCCTCCATCGCATCCAGGACTCCGGGAAAGATGCACCCGAGATCCCTTCCCATTTCCAGATACTGGCTTCCCTGTCCCGGAAAGAGGAAGGCAAGCTTTCCCGGCTTCTCCCCCTCTCCGTAGAAGATCTCCTCCCGGCCGGGGCCTCCGGAGAGGTGGCTGATTCCGATTTCCAGAAGAGCCGCGGGAGAGAGGCGGTTCCTTTTTTCCTCCTCATGCAGAAGCATGAGCCTGCATGTGTCCGTGCCGGAAAATTTGAGGCAGGTCGATGCGGCCTCATTGGAGATCCACTCTTCTGTAAGATCCTGGTCTTGGGTCACTTCCTGGGGCTGGGCATTTTCCATCCGCGCTTTCAATGCCCGGAGCTGCTGAAGGATAGATTCCCGGCTCTCTCCGGAAAAGGCGAAGATCCGGATTCCCCCGTTCCAGGCGATCTCCTCCTTCTTCTCTCCGTACTCCTCCAGAACCAGGTGAAAATTGCTGCCGCCGAAGCCGAACGCACTGACGCCGGCCCTGCGGGGATGATCTTCTGTTTTGATCCAGGGACGGGAGCGGGGATTGAGATAGAAGGGGCTCCCTTCCAGGCCGAGATTCGGGTCCGGGGTTTCGATCTTCAATGTCGGCGGGAGGACCTTGTGATGGAGGGCGAGGGTTGTCTTGATCAGCCCTGCGGCCCCTGCGGCCGCCTTGGTGTGGCCGATCATGGACTTCACCGATCCCACCGCGCACCAGGGGGCGTCGATCTTCTCCCCGGCCGGTGCAAATACCGATTTGAGCCCCTTGATCTCCACCGCGTCGCCAACCCGTGTGCCGGTTCCGTGGGCCTCCACGAGTTCCACTGTGCCCGGGTCGATTCCAGCCGCCTCGTATGCACCTCTCAGGGCTCTGGCCTGGCCTTCGGCTCTGGGTGCGTAGATGCTCTGGGACTTTCCGTCGCTCGATGTGCCGATGCCCCGGATCACGGAATAGATCCGGTCCCCGTCCCTTTGGGCATCTTTCAGGCGCTTGAAGACGAGGATGCCGATCCCCTCGCCGAGGACCGTTCCGTCCGCGTTTGCCGAAAAGGGGCGGATATCCCCGCTGGCCGAAAGGATCTGGGTTCTGGAGAAGCACATATGCATGAAGATGTCGTTTAGAAGATCGACGCCGCCGGAGAGTACCATCTCCGAGCGGCCCGTGTAGAGTTCCATCAGGCCCAGATGGATCGCGCTCATGGAGCTGGCACAGGCCGCATCCACCACACAGTTGGTTCCTCCCAGATCGAGCCGGTTGCAGATCCGGCCGGCCACCACATTGCCCAAGAGCCCCGGAAAAGAGTTCTCCTGCCAGGAGACGTAGGTATCTGAGATCTTCTCCATGACCGCCTGAGCCTTGCTCTCCTCGACCCCGGCCTCGGCCAGTGCCTTTTTCCAGCGGGGAAAGCCGAGCCGGGCCCCCAGGGGAATGACCAGCTCCTGGGTTCCGGTGACCCCCAGCATAACGCTGGTCCGCTCCCGGTCAAAGCTTCGGCCCTCTCCGTATCCCGCATCCTCCAGTGCCCGTTTGGCCGCGACCAGCCCCAGCAGTTGGGAGGTGTCGGTGGCCTCCAGGGAGGAGGGGGGGATGCCGAACTCCGAGGGGTCGAAGGAGACCGGGGAGATGAATCCCCCACGGGTGCAGTAGACATGATCCGGACGCTTCGGGTCCGCATCGAAATAGTCCGCGGCACTCCAGTGGGAGGGGGGGACTTCCGCGATCGCGTCCCTTCCCTCGAAGAGGAGCCGCCAGTAAGCTTTGAGGCCGTCTCCCCTGGGAAAGATGCATCCCATGCCGATGATGGCGACCGGCCTGTTCGACGGATTCGATGGGGTCTGATTTTCGGTTTTTTTATTCGATGTCATTTTGATTTTCAAGAAGACGGTTGATTTCCGGGATGTCGACGGGGGAGAAGTCGCCGGCCCCTGCCGGCAGTCTGACCCCCTGGTTTCGCAGCCATGATGCCCGCGTCACAAGGGATGCCCCGACCATAAGATTCATGGCCACGGTGACGCTCTTCCGGTTCTCCGGCTTTTCCAGAAAGCTCCCCCGGACCCATTCATTGAAGGCCCCGAGGGAAGGGCCGCACCAGATCTGATAGTCTATGACGCGGTCTAAAACGCCGGAAACGGCCCAGCCCGAGGCTCTGCCGAGATAGGAGCGAAATACGAGGGCCATTTTATGACGCGGATCTTTTGCCGCGCGTTCGATCTGCGCCGGGTCCCGGACCTCGAAGAATTTCCGGGTCGATTCCCACTCCTCCTCGAAGCTGGTTTTGAAGTAATCCCGCTCCAGCATCTTCCGCTGGTTTTCCGGTACGGCCTCGTATGCGGGATAGGCTCTGTATATCTCATAGAGCTTTGCCGCGCGCTGGGGAAACATGGTTCCCCGCTTTAAGACCTGAACTTTTACCCCCATCTCGAACATGTCCGCGGCCGGCGCCATGGTGATGTCGGCCTGGCAGGCTTCGCAGAGCATGTCGCGGACCTTTGCCGATGTGCCGGCCTCGATGCAGGACTGGTTGACCGATCCGGTCAGCACATAGGCCGCGCCCATTGCAAAGGCCGCGGCCGCAGAGGCCGGGGTGGAGATGCCGCCGGCCAGCCCCACGCAGGGGGGCCGCTGGTACTTGTACTTCTCCTGCATCTCGTTGCGGAGCGCGATCATGGTGGGCAGCAGGGCAAGTGCCGGCCGGTTGTCGGTGTGGCCCCCGGAGTCGGCCTCTGCGGTCATGTCATGGGCCATCGGGATATGGCGGGCCAGCTCCGCCTCGGTTCGGCTGATGAGGTTCTGCTCCAGAAGCCGGTTGAGCATCTTCTCCGGCGGCGGCGAGAGGAAGCGGCGGGCCACCTCGACCCGGGAGACCTTGGCCACCACCCGGTTGGGGCAGACGATATTCCCTCCGCTCTCCTGGTGAATCCCCTTGACCCGGTAAAGGACCAGGGGAAGGCTCAGATCGAGGTAGGCCGAAGCGCTGATGTTTCGCACCTTCCGGTTCAGGTATCGGCGAACCGTCTCGGCCTCCAGTTCGGGATCATTGGGGCTGTAGATGAGGTTGGAGCCGAAGGGGATATCTCCCAGCGAGCGCTGCAGCCGGTCCATGGCATCCTCCACTTCGTCCGGATGGAGCCCGGCCGCGCCGAAAAAGCCGATCATTCCGGCCTTTCCCATGGCAGATACCATATCGACCGATGTGATGCCGTTGGCCATCGCGCCGGCCACATATGAGTAGCGGAGGCCGTAGGTTTCCTTGAAGACCGGGTCCCCCAGGTCCTCGGGCGGAAGGGCAGGGGCATAGGCCAGGAGGGGGTATCCCTCTTCCTGGTCCATTTTTCCCCGGCCGATGCAGATTTTTCCGCTGCGGCTCACGCCGAGGCGGCCGTGGATCTGCAGCAGGTAAATAGGGCTTCGGACCCGCTTCAGCCAATCCGCAAGCGCTCCGTCGGCCGTGTCCGGTTCTGCACCGTTCCCCGTCCACCAGCCGCGTATGGTTTCAGGTGTCATATATATTGGTTTCTTATCCTGTTCCCGAAATTTGTTCTCTGTTTCCGCCAGGTGATATGTCATCTCCGGCCCTTGCGAAGGATCGCTGTCGATGAGGTCATGACGCCAAAATATACTGCTCAGCGGATAGTCCACATACAACATATGGAGAAAAGCGGCAAAAACGATGACAAACCGTCCCGGACGGATGGACTAAAGTATCTATTTTTAAACAATGAAAAGAGGTGTGTCAAGAGATACAATGGAAAGGGCCGCGGATTGGCCGGACTTTTTGCCCCTATGGAAAGGAATTATTGCAATAGAAGATGGGGGCAAAAGGTCCGGCAGGGGTTTTCTAAAATTTTTTAGAACATCCTGGAGATCGTCAGGGTGGTGACGCTGCCCTCGGTCCGGTCCCGGGCTTCGAACTCCCATTTGTTCATCAGCGATATGCCCATTTTGAGACTCGGAATCATCGCGCTGATATGGGGGCCGACAGCATAGACCCGATCATTGTCGTCAGATGCCCCGGGGCCGTCGTCATCCGTCACCTGCCACTGGCAGTATCCCGCGACGCCCACATCCCAGATCCAGTCCGACGCGATGGTACGGCCTACGCCCCATTCAAAGTGGAAATCATCTCCGGGGGTGATGTCGGTATCCTCCTCGAAGTGGGTCTCATATCGGGCAAGGATTGAAGCGGACCACTTCTTTCTGTGATCGAGATAATAGGTTCCGCCCAGCGTGCCCATCACTGTCCAGAAGCCCTTGCCGGGGGAGGCGGGGTTGGTCTCATTGTAGTCTCCTGTCGGGAGATAGAAGGCAAGGGCGGTGGCCGCATCATATCTCCGGCCATGCCAACTGATGATCAGGGGCTCTATGATCAGATCACCAAGGCCGAACTCGTCCTCCTCGATGCCGAAGGCGCCGATCTCCACCTCGGAGTAGAGCAGCGGGATGAAAAAGTCTGCGCCGTAGCTGCCCCCGAGAAGCTCGATATCCGAAATCCAGATAAACCGGTGGACATTGGCGAAGACGAACGCGTCAAAGCCGATGTCGATCTCATTGCCGTCCGCATCTGTCAGGGTATCGGCGTTGTAAAAGGTGGCATACATCCGATAATAGTTTCCCGGCGGCGGCAGTGTTGCGGCCTTGATCCCCTCCACGCCGTTGACGTAATGCCCTGTCTCGGCAGCGCAGAGCCCCGCCAGGAGCAGAATACTCAGCAGAATTCCCGTCAGACCTGTCCATTTCCTCATTCAATTTCTCCTTTCCGGAATCTTTCAAAATTGCCCTTTCCCTGCAAAAGGGATTCGGGCAATATACTGATCCCGGCTTAGGATAGCAAGTCGAAAATGGAAGACGAAGAATCCAAAAGGGTTCTCTTTTACCCCCGAAGGGCAGGTTAAAAGGTAATAGCGGGAGGTGCGGAGCCGTTATCGGCCCGGGGCGTTTCGGCAAGGGCGCCGGAGCCGGACAGGTCGAGCACCGCCTCGATCTGCTCTGAAATGGGGTTGGCCGCTACTGTCCGGATCTCTTCGGTCCGGCGCTTGACGACCTGAAAAGCCCGGTGCGCGATCCGCTCAGCGCCGGCCCCGAGCCGGACGATTATCTGGAAGATGAAAAAGCATAAAAAGAGGATGATCAGAAGCGTCAGAAAGGCGTGGAGAAAGAAATTTCCGCTGAAGTAGCGCTCCTCCAGAAAGGAGGACGCGGTGATCCATCCCACATAGCTCAGCAGAGCCAGCACCGGCAGGTTGAAGAGCATCTGGAGGCCGAAGCCGCTCAGGGCCTTGGATGCCCGATCGATCTCCGCATCCAGGGCATCGTTCCATATGGTAGATATCTCATCCCCCAGCCCCTCCTGGTTCGGCATCGCCTCCTTCATATCCCGCACCGATTTGTCGAACCGGCTCCGGATGAGCTTCTCCGCGATGTCGGGCCAGTCCCGCATCAGGGTGAATCGATAGTCCCGGAGCGCTGCATCCACCCGCTCTCCTTTGCCGGCTTCCGCGATCGCGGCCCTCGACTCCTTGAAATGGCGGAAGGAGGAGACCATCCCCGCGACCTGGCTCACAGGGCTGCCGAAGCGCATCATGGCCGCGATCCCCGTGCCGAAGATCAGAAGCCTCGCCCAGATCGCGATAACCCAGCCCACAGGCCCCAGCCACCGCTGGGAGAGGCGCTGATATAAAAGGACGTTGACGCCGGTCAGGTTCCGGGGATCTTTCCCCTGCAGCCCCTCGAGAGAGTTTTTTACCGCAGCGTTCTCTGCTGCCGCCATCCTCTCCTTCACCGACAGCAGCCGCTTTCGATCCTCCCCGGCAAAACGACGGGCCGCTTCATGGATATGGTTCCGGATCTGCTTTGCGTTCTCCACCCGCCGGTCGATCACATAGGCCGCACGGTTGAAGGTGCCGAAGATCAGCTCCCTAAGCTCTCCGAACTGGTCGAAATCGTGTTTGGGCGTTGCCTTGGGGTCCCAGTCCGGATCGCGGAGGTGGCGTCTTCCCGAAAGGCAGAACATCCGCTGCACGGGCCTGTCCCAGGCCGAACTCACATGGGATTTAATCTCGGGAAGGATCTCCTCTTTCAGCTCTGTCTCGTCCTGGCGGTCACATTTGTTCAATGCACAGATGAGGGATTCCCCGTCAAAGACCCGGACAAAGGGTTCCAGAAAGTCGATATGGTCTTTCCGCTTAGGGTTCTCCGAATCAAAGACGCAGATGAGTACGTCCGAAAGGGAGATCGCCTTTTTGACCAGGGGGATGTGGTTCTCCTGTTCGGTGCTGTCGGTGTCGGGGGTGTCGATCAGCAGGACATGGTCCAGCGCGGATGCCGCGGGGCTCGTTTCGATCCGCACATGGGCCTCCCCGATCTCCGCCGCGATCCCCTGGGCATCGCCCTCCATCTGTGCCAGGATCACCAGCCCCCGGGTGGTGGGCCTGCGGTTTCCGGCCGGGGAGAGGTCGTCGATCCGAGCCAGTGCATTGAGCAGGGTCGATTTCCCGGAGCCGGTGGGCCCCACCAGCGTCACCACCAGTTTCCGCTCGAACCGCTTTTCCAGATCCCCGATTATCCGGAGGGCCTCTTGGGTCTGCTTTTTCAGGTGGACCGAAGGGCGCCAGGCCGGGGCTCTCTCCAGTGTATCAGATATCCATTCGATATCGCTTTTTGCGGCCTCGATCTCGCCCAGGGCCTGTAGGGCCCCGGCGTAGGCGTTGAATGTCATGTCTGGTGAATCGCCTTTCTGCACTCTTCGATCGCGGCCTCGATCCCCTCGATCCGTTCGTCGGCCCTTTCGATGGCCTCTTGGGCGGCCTGGATGATCCGGCCGGTGATATGCTCTTCAAAGATGGCCTGAACCGTGTGGAGGTTGTTGTCGAGCCATGCCCGGGCGCTGGGCGCGAGCAGGGTTTCGAGCTGGCGCCGGTCCGCCTTGGATAGGCCGCTGGTCGCGGGAATGGCCACGAGAGCGTATAGATCCTGGAGCCCGAAGAGGCCGGTCAGCTTCACCTTGATGCCGGCCGCGCCGACCGGATCTCCGGTGGAGAGGATGTAGGTGACGGCCACTGTGGCCGGCAGCACGTTCAGGACAGCAGATAGGGTCTGGCGCACCTTCGCGGTGAGCCCCATCTCCTCCCGGAACCGGGCCGCGATCTCGTTCAAATCGTTCTGGATCTCCTCTGACAGCCGGATGACCGCCTCTTTCCCCGCGAGAATCTTCTCCAGAGATTCCTTCCAGTCCTGCTCCTGCAGATTCTTTTGGGCATTTTGCACCGCAGGGTGTGCCTGCACCCGGAACGCGAGAGCCCCGGCCTCTTCGGCCGGCTCCAGATGGCCCGCATCGGTGCGGGCCGTTATCCGCAGCATCCGAAGCGCGACCGGATCAGATTCCGAGACCGTGACAAATATCTCCGGGTTGAGGGTCTTGGTGTGAAGGTTGTTGGCCGCGCTCAGCAGATCCTCCTCGATCTTGTCCCGGAAATCCTTCGAGGCTTTGTCCGGCGAGGTTCCATAGACCCGGCCCCCGATCCATCGGGCCGCGCCGGTGATCATCCTAAATGGCGCGCTGATGTAGTCTCCGGTCTTCCGCATGGCCTTTATATAGCCTGGATCATGCTCCACCCAGATCTTTGCAAACCGCCCCAGGATCAAGTCCATGGGAAAGTGGCGCAGAGCCTCCTGCACGGACCGGCTCTGGGAGGCCAGCAGCCCGTCGAGATAGAGGGATAGTTCATCTCTGGAGCGGCGGGTTTGGGAGAGAACCTCTTCGGCCTTCTCCAGCGCACCTTTTAATATGGAGGCAATCAGCTCGGGCCGGAGGGTCCGAGGGTCCAGGGAGCGAAGGGCCTCTGAAAAGGGCGGGTCCTGGGGCCGGACCGGCCGCAGCTCCATAAAGGCCGTTCCCGCGGCCACTGCATTGTCCTCATCGGTCCTGTAGATACCGAGGATATACCGCTCTGCATCCTCTCCGTACAGGTTGTGCGCCACGGTCATGGCATGTTCTATGGCCTCCTCGTCCGGCAGCCCTGAAAAGACCCGATAGACGAGAAAAGAGCGGCGCATGCCGATGCCGGTGATGACGTTTGAGATGAAATCGGTATTGTCCTGGTTGTTGTAGTTGGAGTTGGTGAAGATATAGATCAGAATATCTGCGGTCTCAAGGGCCTGGCGCACCACCTCCCGGTTGGTATAGGTTCCTTTCGCGCCGGTATCGAAATCCGGGGTGTCCATGAGCACCATGTTTCGGGGAACCTTCGCGTTGAGGATGTAGAGCGGAGGGCCTGGAACCGTCAGCTCTGTCTTGTCCTCCAGGGGTTTGGATCCACCGCCAAAGGGTTCGAAAAGGGTGGAGACGAACTCCTTGCTTCGAAAGAGTTCCCCGGGCGCGGAGACAAGGATGCGCCGGTTGATGCCGGCCTTGCCGCCCGATGGGGAGAGGCGGTCTCCTACAAGGGAGTTGAAGAGGGTCGATTTTCCCGAAGAGCCGCCGCCGCAGATGGCCCCCATCAGGGGGAAGTCGGGCGAGAGGCGGGGGAGGAGCTTTCCGTTGACCACATTCATCCAGGAGCGGATATCGACCGTCTCCTCGAGACCCAGCTCCTCGATCACTTTGGGGATATCGGCTTTCAGGGATTTCAGGGCGTCGGTCAGCTCCTTCCGGAGAAGTCGCTCTTCGGCACTCTCTGCCGGAAGCTGTGCCGGTGAGATAGGATCAGATGGCATCGTATTCGGCTTTTACCTGCTCCTTTCCGTAGATTCGCTCCAGCCGTCGGACAATGAAGTGTCCCCGGGCCATGTCCTGAAAATGATCCATGAAGAGTGTATTGATGATCGATCCGCCAGCGGCCCCGACCACCGGAATGGCCGATGCGGCCGCCTTTTCCGAGACTGCGACCCCGAACCGGGATGCGATCTGGTTTATCAGCCGCACAAGAATGGGGGCACTCCCCTCTGCCAGCCCTCTTTCCGCGATAAAGGATGCTGCATCGGAAACCGACTTGGAGAGCGCGGTCCGGATGGCGTAATAGCTGGTCTCTGCACTGTCGTCCGATTCAGAAGGGCCGCCCAGGGCAAAGACCTCCAGGCAGGCGAGCCGGGTCTGGAGATCTGTCAGATCCTCCCCCTCGCTTCGGGCGATGTCGGCTATGGAACGAAGCATCAGGATCGTGGAGACCGTCAGATCCACCCCGAGCGCGGGAAGGCCGAAGATCCCGCCGACACCGCCCGAGGCCGCGGCCGCGAACTTGTGGAAGGTATCGGCAGATGGCCTCTTTCCCCCACCTCCGATGGTGCCGACCGAGAATTTGAGTGCGCTGTGCAGAGCTTTCTGGCTCACCTTCAGGATCTGGCTGTTCCATTTTTCGGGCAGATATTTCATCCCGCGCTCGAAAGGAACCCCGATGAAGTTCATCATCTTCGTGGCCAGCCCCGGCTCCGTCAGCAGCATTTTGGCATATTTGAGATCCTCTCTGTCCGTACCGGCGATCTCCATTGCGGCTCCCCTGACGATTCTAATTCTATATTATGGTTCTATTTCGGCCTGATAGCGTCCTTCAGCATCTGCTTCAATCCTTCCAGTGTCCCCTTCCAGGCCGTCTGCTCATCGGCCATGATGGCAACGATCACATCCTTTTCAACGCTCACCTCCATCACCAGCTCCTCATCGCCGATCTTAAAGACGGCCTCGGCCCAGCGCTGGGCCGGAAGACCCGTGGCCTCGCAGTCGTAGTCGGTTCTCATCTCCGTTGTCATTTCGATTTCGCTCATGGGACCCCTTTCGACCGTTCTTTATGGATTTGAAAACAGGTTACATTTCCCTTTTACAAACGCCCCAAAAACAGTATAGTGGAATTGAACGGAAAATACAATATGGAAAAACATATAATATTCTTGACAGGTTATCTCTTTGATCTTATTTTTGTCCGGTATATGTCCATATATTTGGGAAGCGTTTTGAAATGGAAATCCGTATAAGGAGCAGAGTGGATTTATAAGATGCCAGAGACCGATTATTATTCCATACTCGGAGTGAACAGGGAGGCTACCGATACCGAAATCAAGAAGGCCTATCGGAAGCTTGCCATGAAATACCACCCGGATCATGCCAAAGGAGACAAGAGCGCGGAGGATCGCTTTAAAAAGATCAGCGAGGCCTATGCGGTCCTCAGCGATAAGGAGAAGCGTCAGCAGTACGATACTTACGGCTCTGCCGGCTTTCAACAGCGGTACTCCCAGGAGGACATCTTCCGGGGGTTCGATTTTTCCGAAGTCTTCAAGGAGTTCGGATTTGGCGGTGCCAATTTCTTTGGCGGAAAGGAGGGGGGATCTCGATTCTCTTTTGGAGGGTCCCCTTTCGGCGCCAGACACACGGGCCAGATGAAGGGTTCTGACCTGATGTATGAGCTGCCTCTGACCCTGCAGGAGGTGGCCACCGGAACCAGCAAAACCATCTCTTTCCAGCACAAGGGCCGTCTGGAGAATCTTACTGTCCGTATCCCCAGGGGGATGATCTCCGGAAAGAAGCTGCGGATTGCCGGCAAAGGAGAGGAGAGCGCATACGGGGGCCCGTCCGGGGATCTTTTTATCCAGTCGAGCGTGAAAAAAGATCCGCTATATGATACCGACGGATTCGACCTCTTCATCAACCGGGAGGTGAAATTGACCGATGCCCTCCTCGGGACGAGCATCTCCGTTCCCACCCTCGACGGCAGAGAGTTGAACCTCAAGATCCCGCCGGGGACCCGCCACAAGACCCGAATGCGCCTTTCCGGTCATGGACTGCCGCACATGCAGGGTGACATCAGGGGAGATCTATATGTCACCATACTGGTCGATCTGCCGGTCCATCTCACCGAAAAACAGGAGAAGCTGGTCCGGGAACTGGCGGGTGCAGGGCTTTAGATCTCCGTCCCAAAAAGTCATATCTATTTGACAAAATTTCCAATAGAATGTATTCACATTAATTGAGATGATATCGGTGTATACCGGATGTGATAATACTCTAAAAATATACAATCATGCCTGAATTTATTACAGTTTTAAGAAAAGAAGAGATCTCTGCAATGGTAAAGGCGATGGGCCGGCAGATCTCTTCCGATTATAATGGCCGCCAGCTCGTTCTGATCGGCGTCCTCAAGGGCGCTTTCATTTTTCTGTCGGATCTGGTTCGGCAGATCACCATTCCGCTGGAAATTGATTTTATCCGTACAGCGAGCTATGGCTCGGGAACCTCTTCCTCCGGCAGCGTCCGTCTGACCAAAAAGGTGGAACTCGATCTTTCCGGTAAAGATGTCCTGTTAGTGGAGGATATCGTCGATACAGGGCTGACCCTTGATTATATCATCGAATATCTTCGCAAGTCAGGGCCTGCGACTGTTAAAATCTGTTCATTCATCGATAAGCGGGAGCGGCGCCAGACGTCAGTTCCCATCGATTATGCGTGTCATGTTGTTGAGGAGGGATTCCTTGTGGGGTATGGACTCGATCATGCGGAGGATTACCGGCACCTGCCAGAGATTTACCATCTCAAATTATAACCGATGGGGTTAATGTCATGATTATCACCTGTAAGGAATGCAATTCCAGTTTTAAAGTTGATGAAAAAAAATTAAAGCCAAAAGGTTCAAAGGTACGGTGCGCGAAATGCAGCAATGTATTTACGGTCCATCCTCCCGCAAAAAAGACACCACCTCCCAAAGAGAAACCTGCTGCAGAATCCGAGGCCCAATCCCAATCCGAAACAACTTCTGACAAGCCTGCCAGAGTTCAAGGTCTTCGAGTCAGTAAGGCCGATGAGATCCAGGCGGTTGTAGAGGCCCAGCAGAGAAAGGATCGACAGGAGCTTGTGGATTTCGATCTGTCGGATATCGACGACCTCTTCGACCTGGATCATAAACCGGCACAGCCTGAAGAGCAGCCGTCAAAAGCCCATCCTCCAAGGCTGAAGCCAGAAGAAGAGCGGGAACAGGAGCCTTCGGTGGTCAGTATGGACCTCGAAGATTTTGAAGATGAAGAGATATCTGAGCCTGCAGTTGCAGATATCGAAGATGAAGAGCCTTCTGCAGCCGATCTTGAAGATGATGATCTGGGTATTAGCGGCGCAACCATTGTTGATGAGGAAATAGGCAAGGAGGCCGCCGAAGGCAGCGAGGAGGATGAGGAGTTCGATCTCTCCGATGAAAAAGCGGATGTCGATGAGGAGTTTGAAGACCTTGATATCGAGCTGGATATGGATATGGATGCTGCGCCCCTATTGAAAAAAGAGCCGGAATTCGATGTTGAGGAAGATACAGAGGATCTTGATTTTTCAGATTTGGACAATATGCTTGATGAGTCTGAAGAAGGTGCCGAGGGGACGGATATGGATCTTGAAGAAGAAGATGATGATCCTGAAGAATATGTCACCGTAGAATTCAATGCTCCGAATATGTATAAAGCCCTTGCTGAAGACAAGTATCACGAAGAGGATGGGAACAATTTTATCGATGATGATTCCGATGAATTCGATCTTTCAGATCTCGATGATATGTTTGAAAGCAAAGAGGGTTCCAAAACTGAAAAGGCATCTGAAAAAGAAGGTGAAGAAGTCGAAGCATCTTCCCCGGAAGATGAGATGGATCTGGATCTGGATTTGGAAGAAGAGGAGCCTGCTGCAGAGGAGTCATCCGAGTCCGAGGATATGGAGCTGGACCTGGATTTTGAAGAAGAGCCGTCCGGAGAATCTGCCGAAGATGAGATGGA
>JAABSP010000127.1 GCA_011390345.1 Desulfobacteraceae bacterium | reverse complement strand
AACCAAAAATCTAAACCCCGTCGTAGTCCCCAAACCTTCCGGGGCCATCACCTGACCGCTTTTCACGAGCGGGCGAGTAAAACAGTGAAAAATCCCAAGTCCTTGATATCGAATCCAAATTATCAAAGAACAGAAAGTTTTTCATGCGATCATGCAAAACAGGAAAGCAATCAGGAAACCAATTCAACCTTTCATAATAAAAGGAAATAAACTCCTTTTGCACTTGCCAGTTTTCCTCTCGTTTTACTATACCATTTTAACTTATTCATTACGGATAGTTACCATTTTAAATAGGGATATATCCATAAAACCTGTGTCTCACCCACACCCAAAACAGGGGTAAAACCGGCCTTTTTTCAAGAAATATCCCCATTCTCATTCATCCCCGAAAAAGGCCGATTTCACCATAACAACAGCTACTTCCTTCATACCACACAACCCCGGACCATGCAAACCCAAATGAAGCCCTGCATCAGTAATCCGGATCGAGAAACCGGATCACCTCCCGGATGCTCTCCCGAATCGCGCTCCGGATGGCAGGATTTCCCTCCTCCTCCATTTCCATACGGACGGCCCAGGCTTGGTAAAAGGTTCTCCGCGCCGGCTTCGACAGCCTGCACCCGTCCCTGGAGGTGTTGAAGTCCCTCGGCGAAAGCTTCTCCATGATTCCCAGAACAAACAGATCCACCGCGGGTCGAACCGGCTCCAGGATATCGAGTACCATATTGTCCCGTTCCGGCTCCAAGGCATGGAAGAAGCCGACCGCAGGATCGAGGCCCCGTTTCTGTATCCCGCGCCGGATCTCTCCGCCCGCGATCACATAGCTCAAAGAGAGAAGCGCATTGACCGGATCTTTGGGGGGCCGCCGGTTTCTGCCGGAAAATCCCCATTTCTCCGGCAACTGCCGGGCCCATTCCCGGAAATAGATGGCCGCTGCAGCCCCTTCATGCCCCCGCAGGCTGTCGAGATTTTCAGCTCTCAAAAGATCCTTCCGGATCTCTCCGATCCGGTCCCAGGCTTTGCAGGCGCCGCTGCCCTCCGCCGAGTCCATTTCCTTCAAAACCGCCTCCTGCCCCGAAAGCTTCAGCTCGATCAGTCGCCGGCCAATGCGGAGGGAGAGATCCCGGTCCATCGCGGCCCGGTACTGCCCGAATCGATTGACCGCGGTGGAAGACAAGGCCGCACTCAGATAGGCCGGATCCCCCTTTCCCCGGGAGGGCAGCAGAACCGCGGGGATATTCCGCTCCGAAAAGGCCCGCCATACATCGCAGGCGACCATGGGCTTGCCGTAGACGATCACCTGCCGGATCAGGTTCAGAGGGATCTTCTCCGGCATACATCCCGGCTGATCCATCCGCAGCACACCGCCGCTCTCCAATGAAACCGCAAGCTGATTTTTGTCCAGTACCACCGTCAGTTCCGACATCTTTTCCTCCTTCCTACACCGGCGTCATTCGATCAGATTTTCGAGGCTCCCGAAATCCGCAATATAGAAATGGCGCACGCCTTTTGCCCTAATTGCCCGCTGTGCTTACCGCAACAACCGCTTGAGCCACCCGCTCTTTTGGGCATTGCGAGCGGTGGGAACGCTCACCCGCTTTTCATCGCCGAATCGGACCGCTGGCATATGGGCCAGCGGGTTGGGGCCGTTGCTCCAGACCTTGGACGGATGAACCACCGGATAGGCCCTGAGATCATCGGCCTTGGGGTCCATCTCCGAGGCCAGCCGGTCCAGCAGCCCGTTCAAGTCAGCCTCGGTTCCCTTAACAAAGAAGACCGACTTCTGGGCCGCCACCCCCTCTTTTTTGATGCGGTAGTGAATCCGCCGGAGCCGCTTCGGATCCGAGATGTCATAGACCACCATGTACCACCCCTTTCGGATCATTTCCGCCACCTCCTTTTCCGGACAGTTTTCCGCAGGTTCTGCCCCGAATACCAGACGCCGTTCTGCACAGCCGCCTTTCCGACGCCCCGGTACAGCACCTTCCGGTGAGGCTCGATCCAGGCCATGATCAGCGAATCGGTCTTGATGTCGATGTGCGCGCCCAACTGGATGAAAAGCTCCTGGGCCTGGTTTTCGGTCAGCAGGCACTCGTGGACACTATACTGGCTGGAGAGCCGCCACTGCTTGCAGACCCGGAAGACCCTTCGGCGGGATTTGTTCTTGCTGATGTCATATGCCACGATGATCCGCTTTCCGTTCATCTTCCACCTCCCTCTCCGGGGCGTTTCCGGATTTTGGGCAGCTTTCTGCCCAGAAAAGAGACCTTGGGGCCGCACTTGGCAATCCGGGTCTTCTCGGGGTGAAGCGCCAGCCCCAGCCGCCTGAGGGTCTTCTCCACGAATTTTCGGGCATCTTCGGCATCGGCTCTGGTTCTGGCAAAGACGAGGAAATCATCGGCAAACCGCACAAAGGGGAGATTGGCCTTTCCCAGGGCCCGGTCCAAGTCGGTCAGATAGAGATTGCACAGAAACGGCGAGATCACAGATCCCTGGGGAATCCCCTTGGCCTCCCCCAGAAATCCCCGCCGGGGAACCCCCACATCGAGCCAGCGCCGGATCAGCGCCACCACCTTGGGATCGCGGATCAGGGCCCGAACCCGCTTCATCAGGGGGCCGTGGGGAATCTCGTCGAAATAGCTCTTGATGTCGGCATCCACCACCCACTCCATGCCGCAGTTGATGTGCTCGCGGCATTTGGCCAGGGCCATGTCGATGCTCCGGCCGGGCCGGTATCCGAAACTGTTCTCATGAAAGACCGCCTCCCCCATCGGCTCCAGGACCGCGAGCAGCGCGCGCTGGGCCACTTTGTCCCGCAGGGTGACGGCCGAAATGATACGCTCTTTTCCGTCCCCCTTGCTGACCGGGAAGAAGCGGACCGGGTCGGGCCGGTAGTTTCCGCTCTTGAGTTCCTCGCAGAGCCGGGCCAGGTGATAGACCATGTGGGGTTTCATCTCCTCCCGGGAAACCCCGATGCGCCAGATGGCTTTGTCCCGCCGGTGTTTCCGCCATGCATTGTTGATGATCGCAGGGGATGCGGCCTTTTCGAGCAGTGCTGACATCTTCATCTCCTTTCGAAATAGATTCCAAAGGTGAACCATCCAAAAAACCGGCACGAAGCCGGTTCGGTTCCTCCGGTATTCGAACCCTCTTCTGCAAATCGGAACCGGCTTTCAGCCGGTTTTGCGGGTTGCGCCTCGGAATTCATTCCGAGACTCGGGATTCACTCCAGCTTTTCGCTCACCCATTCGTGAAGAGACTGCTCCGCATCCCGAACCCGGGCCTTCAGCCCCTGGGCATGCCCCTCGGCTGCATCGACCATATCCTGATACCGGATCGAAAGAAGATGGTTCCGGATTCGCGGGGCACAGGTGAGAAAATCGGAGGTCTTCCAGTCCCGGACATCCGCGTAGGTCTCTTCGAAGGAGAGCACCTCCTTGGTGATGAGATCGAACCCCTCGTCGGTCCGGATCAGATGAAACCCCAGCGAAAGAACCACGGAGAGAATAAATCCGATGACAGAGATGAGACGATTGCTTTTCATGGCAGTACCTCCTTTTTTGAGAGTGCTGCCCCTTTCGGGGCAGCGGAAGGGTTGATGATTAAGCTACGCCTTGACGCCTTCGTTCAAGATGTTTTGAAATTCCGCCTGCAACTGGTGGGTGAGGTTGTAATAGCTCTCGATGGAGGCCTCGACCATCCGGATCTTCTTTTCCCGGAGCATCGGGTTCTTCAATTTCTCGGCCCGTTCCATCTCCTGCAGAATCCGGTCTTCGAACTGGTTGGACAACTCCATGATCTTTGCTTCCAGGACGTTCTTCTGCTCCAGCACCACCTCGGCCCGCCGGCCCCGGATGTCGATTTTTCCACTGATCAGCCAGTCGTTGTACATCTCCTCGATAGACTGCAACTGTGCATCTTTGACGATCTGCAGCGCCTTCTCCCGGTATCCGCCCTCGACCTTTGCCAGCGACAGCATATGGTTTGCATTCTCCTTGTCCAGCGGGGAGGGGAAGAGCTTTGCCAACAGGCCCCGGTTTCCGTTTCCGATTCTTTTGCTGGCGCTGTTCTGAATCTCGGCCACTTCGGTGTTCACATTTTCATTTCTTTTTTCCGGCAGATACTGTGTTGTCATGATGTCTTCCTCCTTCTTTTTTGATGAGGGTTCAAACACGATCGAGTCCTTCAAATATGGCCTTCATCCGTCTCTCCAGGCGCCGGGTGCCGGCCGCGATCCTCCCGAACATCCGCCGGCAGCGGCCCCGAAGATCGGCCATCTCCCTTACCAGTTTTTTTTTACGTCGTCCTCCCGCTCATAGAATTCGAACATCCGCCCCACATTGGGCGAAAAGGAGAGCACACCGGAATGGAGGCACAGAAAGATCGTCATCTCCAGCAGAAGCGCCACGATGATGGCAAAGACGCAGGTGAAAGTGACCAGAGGGAGTTCGGCATCCGCATACCAGAGCAGCCCGTCGTTGATGGTTCTGAGCAGGGCCGCGATCATCCGGTTGCCGGCCCGTTCGTCCCGGGCATAGGTGTGGGTCAGGACGTTGCGCAGCTCGGTCTCCTTCTCCCGACCGAGCCGGGCCCGGGCATCCTCGTATTCCTTCTGCATCCTGCGGATCCGCTCTTCCAGGGAGGTGAGATCCTCAGCCTGCGCCTTCCGGAGTTCGGCAAGCTTTTTCTGGTATTCGGCCTCGGTCTCCTGCAGCAGCCGCTCAAACTCATGATAGCGGGGCCCTTTGAAGTGGCCTCTGATCACATTGTTCATCTCCACCTTCAGATCCCTGCGATAGCCTTCGATGATGGGGCCGTAGTGCTGACGGAGCCGTTGAGCCCCGGCTTCGTGCCCCTGGGAGTATCGCTCCCGGATCCCTTGGATATCGGCTTCATGGCGCGCCTTGAGCTGCTCCTGCCGCTGGGCATATCGGGTTTCGACCCGCGCCTGGTCTTCGGTTCTCACCTTCTCCAGGTTGGGCCGGTCCAGGCCGAACGCGATCAGGGCAAGGGAGCAGGTAAAGGACAACAGGATCAGCAGGGTCCGGAAGAGTTTGATGAAGCCGCGCATCCCGGCGCCGATCTCTTCGCTGCGGCTTTTGAACAAAAACCCGTAGACCACGATGGTCCCCACCTTGGCTGTCTCCAGGATCAGCACCACCCAGAAGGAGAACATCCCCTCCCGCGTCACCTGGTAGAAGACATCCTTCTGCATCAGAAAGGAGACGAATGCCGCGCCCAGCCCCGTGCCGCAGTAGAGGACCATGAGGAGCAGCCATCCGATCCTGGAGAGGTTGATCTCCCGGGAAATGCTCCCGAAAATGTCGCCGTAGCTGTTCAGCCTTCCCTGTTGTGCGGTCTCTAAAAACATTTTTTTCCTCCTTAGGGTCTCTTTTGTCTGCGGTTCTTTGGCTTTTACAGATGACGGGTCACGACCTCCAGCACCTGCGCTCTCGAAAGCGCCGTCCCCTGTCGGGGCGAGCCGATGATGGTCTGCTGTCCCCCCCACCCTGGCTCCAGCTCATCAAAGACCGGCTTCAGGCCGAAGACCCGGATGCCGTTTCCCGCGATGGTGAATTTGGGAACCGGCGGATTTCCGAAGTTCGGGCTGAAGAGGATGCCCACATCGCACCCGGCCCGGTAGAGCCGGCCCATGCCGCCGATGGCCAGGGTCTCCAGGTATCCCACCGTCAGCCCGCTCTTCGAGGCGAGAAATCGCGCCTCCCGGAAACTGTTCCGGGCCTGTTCGCCGTTGCGGATCTTGGCCGCCCGAAAGAGCCGCCATTCCGAGATATCCGGCATCACACCGTAGGGATCGATTCCATCGGCCAGCACTCTTTTCAAAATCCCCAGTCCCCTGAAAAACTGGGCAACAGGCTCTTTCTCCGTCAGCAGCATTCCGGAAAAGAGGGCCGACAGGGACGGAAATCCCGGGTACGGGAAAACCGGTTCGGCCTCGTCCACCATTGCCACATACCGCGCCAGCCGGATCAGTTCCGGGTTCAGCTTTTTTTGGTGAACCAGCGCCTGCCAGCAGGCCGGCGGCAGATAATCTTCAATATTGTGGTGATCGAAATCATTGAGCCGCCCCCAGCCGCTTCCCCCGGCCTCGATGCAGAGAACCGCCGGGTTCAGCAGGTCTTCCATCGAGGCATTTCCCCGGCGGCAGATGACCGTATCGCTCTCGTCCGCGTCCATGATCAGACCGGTCAGGCAGGTATCGAGATCGACCCTTTGAATGATGACCTTCATGAATTTCCTCCTCGTTTCCCTGTTGATCCGTTACTTCGGGCTTCTATTGATATAAGACGGATCTGAGAGCGACTTTTTCCAAAATTTTTTTTGATTTTTTTTTCTGCGCCGTGCTTAATGAATGGGAATGCAGGAGGTATGCCAAAGGGATGAGAAAAATTTAAACTATGGAATAACAGATGATTATAGAAAATGGAGCGATGCAGTCTCTATGAATTCGGGGGAGAAATCAACTCCGGTTGATCAATCGGGGTTGATCAATCAACCGGAGAAGAGAGAATGCTGCCGTCGGAGGAGAATCGTTGAGGAGCCGCGGTCCGAAATTACAGCGGTATAGTATTCCAATTTTGGTTTTTCCCGGAACGGATATTGCTACGGTAGGGAAACGGCACTTTTTGGCCTCTTTCACCTGTTTTTCAGCCATAAAACACTCATTTTTTACAGTTCAGGCCGAGGGCAAAAAATATGCCGGGAAAACCAAAATTGGTTCAGTATAGCGGATTGTTCTTCAGATGCTTGCTGATGTTTGCGCCGGTCATGCCGAGCAGCTTTGCCGCCAGCTTTTGATTGCCGCCGGTGATCTCAAGGGCTTTACGAATCATTTGGTCCCTTGTCTGCTCCAGATACTGGCCCAGGGAAAAGCCCTCACGGGGCTCGGGGAGTTGAAACAGATCAGAATCGGTTGCGCAGGCGCTGCGGTCTTCTTCGCCGTATGCGTCGATTTCCAATGCCCGCTGCAGATCGTCCCCGTCGATCAGTTCTCCGTCTGTAAGCAGCACCAACCGTTTGATGATATTGCGAAGTTCCCGGATGTTCCCCTTCCAGTGATGGTTCTGAAGTCCGAAGATGGCCTCCTGGGAAAGTTCCAGGTCTTTTTGAAATTTCTTCCGGTAATGGGAGAAGAAATGGCGGGAGAGGACCGGGATGTCCGTTCGCCGCTGATTCAAGGTGGGCAGACGGATGATGAACGAACTGATCCGGTAATAGAGATCCTCCCGGAACCGGCCGTCGGCAACGGCTTTTTGAATGGCCGCATTGGTCGCGGCGATGATTCGGACATTGACCTTCTTCGATTGGGGCGCTCCCACGACTTGGATCTCGCCGTTCTCGATGGTTCGGAGGAGCTTGACCTGCAGATGAAGGGGCAGGTCTCCGATCTCGTCTAAAAAAACGGAACCGCCGTCCGCGGCCTCGAAGATTCCGATTTTGTCGGCCGAAGCACCGGTATAGGCCCCTTTTCTGGCGCCGAAAAGCTCGCTTTCAATGAGGTTTTCCGGAATCGCACCGCAGTTGACCGGGATGAAGGCTTTCTCCCTGCGCAGGCTGACCTCGTGGATGAACCGGGCAAACAGTTCCTTTCCGGTTCCGCTTTCCCCGAGGACCAGTATCGTCTCATCAGTCCGGGCCACCTTTGCCGCGACCTCCAGAGCCTCCCGGAGATCGGGATGGCTGCCGATGATCCCGGCCTTCTGCAAAGCCGCCTGGAAGATATCGTCATTCAAGGGCGGGAGAGATTTCATCGCGATCCGCTGTTCCACCACCGGAAAGAAGCGCTCCCGGGGATCGATCTCCGTGACCCGCTCCTGCCCTTCCCGGATATATCGGGGATTGCGGGTCTGAATGACCCGGGCCGGTATCTCACCGGACGAGGCCAGCAGCAGCCAGCAGGCATGCATGGCAGGTGTTCCGGAACTTGCGGAGATGTAATACTGTGCCCCGGATTCATGGATTTCTGCAAAGCCCTCCCGCAGACCATCCAGGATCGACCGGTAATCTGTGGGATCTTCAATGGGGAAAACAATGGGAATCACCTCGACGGAAGGGGCCCGCGCCAATATCTCCGCCTTTGTCTGCATGGCCTTCTCTTCGTTTGCCGAAGTGTAGAAGAGAATCACCTTGTCCCATTTCTTTTCGCTGACGAGGCTTAAAACAGGCCCTTCGCTTCCGGAGGATGCAAATGGGTCCTGGTTGCCATTAAAGCTCATGAGGATGGTGGGGATCTCGGTCGGCTTTTTTTTCGTCTTCATAAGGTCTTTCTCCTTTCTCTCAATGCGTTTTGCAGCAGCTCCTTCACGGCCGGCGGATCGGCCAGGGTCTTGTATCCAAAGACATAGATGCCGTTGCTCTGGTTGTTCGGTTCGCTCTTGTGGCGCAGAAAACAGACCATCGGAATCGTGAACCTGCCGAAGATCCGGGCCTGGGCATCGGCTTCTGCGGCCGTGTCGCCCACCCGGCTCTTCTTCCCGGATTTGCAGGAGATGATGTAGTAATTTTCCTCGAAGCGGGCCGCCACATCGATATCGGTCTTGAATGGCCGGTTTCCGGGATATTTTTTCTGCAGCCGCGCCTCGGCTTCCGGGCTCCAGAGGGTTCGGATGCGGATCTGGACATCGTCGGCGCCGCACTGAACCAGGACAAACCCCACCAGCCGCTCAAACCACTCATCCTTTTCGTCGAGGATGCACTCCGCAGGGGTTTCCCACCCTTGGGCCCATATGGAGACCCGGCGGTCCCTGTTCCGGTCTTTCAGCGGCTTCGAACGGACCCCGCCCAGATCCATCGCCTTTTTCGGAAAGCCGGAGATATCCTCCCCCGCATCGGCCATCCCGCGGAAGAGCTTCAGCAGCGCCGCCATCTCCGCCTCCCGCTTCATCAGGCTCCCCTTGTCCTCCCCGTAATCGATCACCCGGGTCCCGGTCGCCTTGAGATAGGCCACCGGCGGCGGAATCCGCAGCGGGATCGTATCTCCTTTGGGAATCTCCGGCAGCATCCGCGCCGGGGCGAGAATCGAATGGATCTTCATCGAGTGAAGCCGGGCCCAATGGGTCAGAAAGAGCGCCTGACCTTTGGTTCCCGGCGTGATGTTGACGACTCCGCCGGGGCCCGATGGCGGGGGCATCTCCAGAATCTCCTTTCCCGTGATCCCGACCGGCTGAAAGGAGACGGTACTTGCCGGCAGAATCTTCATTTCGGCAAGAAACGCGCTTTTATACCGCTCGATCTGCGGATCTCCAGGGGTATAGAGGAAGCAGACCCGATCGGGCCGATGGCTCCACAGCGCGGTCAGAGAGGGCATGATCTCCGTGCCCAGGGCTGCATAGAGAACTGATCCGTCCCCTTTTCCGCCGGAACCGGCCGTTTCCGGAACCGTCCCTCCCTCCCCGGCCGAACCGATGACGCCCTCGAACAGACGCTGCATCTTCAGGCATCCGAAGGGGCTGTTTCGGGTGTGGGGGTCCATCAGAAGACAGTCCGCCTTGCCGCCCCCTTCGGTCATCAACCGCTCGGCCACATCGTCGATCTCCGTAATCACAGTGATGTCCCGGTGATACAGCTCGCTGAATCGGGAGCGGTTGAGGGAAAGATTGATCACCTTCCGCGTCTCCTTCAACAGGTTCACGGGCGCCCTTCCGGGCCGGCGCAGGGGCGGAATGACCAGCAGAAACTTCATCTCGTTTCCCCGGTTCCAGGCCAGGTCGAAGAACACATCCCCGACCCGGAGATTGAAGACCGCATTTTTCGGAGAAGATATACCGCACTCCTTCAGGCTTTTCTGCAGGAACGGATGCATCTGCCGGTCGGAAAGGATCTTATGTTCGATCCCCTGGAGCCGCAGCACATCCACCGGCCCCGGAAGCGGGAAGGTTTCCTGCGCCTTCAATTCTCCCCTGTGAAGTCGAAACAGATGGATTCCGCCGGATTCGGGGTAGATAAAATGAGAATCCACCGCAAAAAGCCTCTCCGCGCAGGCAGCGATCTGAAAGTTCATCCCCCCGGCCGCGTTGAAGCAGATGCCTTCTGCGTCATCCGAAAATTCGGCGATCTTTTCCGGGGCCGGCGGATTGCCCTGCCGGTCGGTTTCAAGGCTCATGGAGACCGGATGGATCTCCACGGCCAGATCCTTGAATCCCTCCCGGAGATAGTTTTCCAGCCGCCCGGCCAAGGGAAGGGTCTTCCCCGTCGGCAGCAGAATGACTTTTTCGGGCCGCTTTCCGTTTTCCACCAGCGCAAGAATCGGGTTCAGCACCGCGAGCATCTGGGTTCCCATCAGCGATACATATTTCATCACAGGCTCCTTCCTCCCCCGGCGCAAAGGCCGGAACCGTTAAAGAATCTCAAACCTTCCGTTCCCGTTGGAGGTCCCCTTCCCGATATGGATCAGTTCCCCGGCCCTGAGCAGGGAATAATAGGAATGAAGCGGCCCTGCAAAAGCGACCTTCCCTTCAAAGCCGTCCAGGTATACGGACTGCTTCTGCCGGTAGGAGAAACGCTTTCTTCGTACCCAGACCAGCCGGTTTTCCAAGGTCTCCACGGACTCGGCCTCTGCGTAGAATCCATGATCCACCGAACCCAGTCCCCCGTCCATGGCATGGGCCCGCTTCAGATCCCGAAGCCGGCGGATGATGGTCCGAAGGATCAGGGGGAAGTCGATATCCGTATTCACGACCCGGCTCTCCTTTGTCAGCCGCACCGGCGTGACGAAGCGCAGGACCATCCGCTCCCGGAGCCGCTCCGAAACCGGGTCGATCCAGTGGGCGAGCAGGGGCGTCTCCCCAGAATCCGGAAAGTCTTTGGGAAACCGCTGGTCGATATGATCGATCCGGAGTGGCCAGGCCGACAGGGCAAATGCCGCGGCCTCCATGAAGACCGCGGCGTGGGGTACGGCTTTTCCAAATAGATGGATCACGATCGTCCCCCTCTGCCCCGGAATCATCTCCCCGTCATCGCAGCAGAAGGAGAAGACAAAGGGCGGCGGGGCCGAAATCTCGGCGCCGGCCTCCTTTCCCTCACCGTTCCTGGGGCTTCGGATCACCGGACGGAAGAGCGGGGGATAGGGGCAGTGCGCAAAGAGGCTGCATCCGGTGCAGGGCCGCTCCCGATCGTTGAGGAAGGGGCAGCAGGAATGCTTGAGCCGCGCACCCAGCTTTCCCCGGTATCGGGCCTCCCGGCCGGCCATGTGCCAGGATTTTTCCGCGGTAAAGCCGATGACGAAACAGGCCGCCGGCAGTTGAAAGAGCGGGGCGGTTCCTTCCGGTATTCCCCGGATTTCACGGGCTGCGTTCATTTTTCCGATCTCCTCTCCCTTGCGAGGCATTGGGGTTAGTCTGGCTATTCCGCTTCCATCACCCGGACGATTTCGATCTTGTTTCCCTCCACCGAGACCTCCACGGCTGCTTTGACGGCTTTCCGATTCTTGAAAAGCTTTTTGTGGAATTTCTCCGGCACACAG
>JAABSP010000184.1 GCA_011390345.1 Desulfobacteraceae bacterium | reverse complement strand
GCTCCAGGGGCTTATGATGCTGCAGGAGAAGATCGCGAACGAGGAAAAGCCGGCCCGGTCGGTCTTTCATCTTCCGGGCGGAAGCCAGGGGACGACAACACCGATTCTCCGGGAGGGGAAGACCAAATCGAGAGATCCCCGGGGGCCTGGCTACGAAGGGATTACGATCCGGGGAACATCGGTGAGGCCGCCGCTCTTCGAGGGGTCGAGATCGGATCTAATGTGGACCCCGCCGGCCGCAAGGATCGAGCTGCGGGCTTCGGAAAAGACTTTAGCCCATGAGATGTCGCTCCGGTTCGGCACTGATGTGCAGATGGAGAGTCCCACATCCGACATGCCGGTCTTTACGGTGCTGCCCCATCGGATCAAATCGGTCCTGAAGTATCTCAAAAACGAGGCCAGCCCGAAATACCTGCGCCTGAACGATCTCACCGCGGTGGATGAGTCGGCCCGGCGGGACCGGAAAAACTTTCCCGACTATACCCTGGTCTATCAGCTCCTCTCCTTTGAAAGTGCGGGAAGAATCCGGCTCAAGGTTCCTCTGGAGCGGATCAAGGATAAGCCGCCGGTCGATTCCATCACCGATATCTGGCCATCCGCAAACTGGTACGAGCGGGAGGTCTACGACATGTTCGGCATCCGGTTCGAGGGCCACCCGGACCTCCGGCGGATTCTGATGCCGCAGAACTGGCAGGGCCATCCGCTGCGCAAGTCCTATCCGGGCAGGGCAACGGAGATGGCCCCCTATACGTTGACCGATGCCCGAAGAAACCAGCCCTATGACGCGGCCGAGTTTTTAGAGCAGCGCTCCACCCACAAGGATGCCTTTGTCCTGAACTACGGCCCCCACCATTTCGGAACCCACGGCCTGATCCGCTTTATCCTTGCCCTCAGCGGCGAGCAGATTCTGGACATGGAGACCGAGATCGGGTACCACCATCGGGCCGCGGAAAAGGTCGGGGAGCGTCAGTCCTGGCATCAGTTCATCCCCTATACGGACCGGGTGGACTACCTTGCCGGAGTGGCCAACAACCTCTCCTATCTTACGGCTGTGGAGACATTGACTGGGATCAAAGTGCCGGATCGGGCAGCCTATATCCGCGTCATGCTCTCCGAGTTCTTCCGTCTGAGCAACCACCTCCTCTGGGTGGGAACCTTTGTCCATGACATCGGCATGATGAGCGCCACCTTCTACACCTTCCGGGAGCGGGAGATGGTGATGGACATCGTGGAGACCATCACCGGGGGCCGGATTCATCCGAGCTGGTTCCGCATCGGCGGGGTCGCGATGGACCTTCCCGAGGGGTGGAAGGCGATGGTGGACGAGTTCGTCAAAATCTTCCCAAAACGCCTTGCCGAGTATGACAGGCTCATCACCCGCAACCCGATCATCAAGGCCCGGACAAAGGGTGTGGGAGTGATCTCCTTAAAAGATGCGATGGAGTGGGGCATTTCGGGTCCGATGCTCAGAGCCTGCGGTCTGGATTGGGATCTTCGGAAAAAAAGCCCTTATTCGGCCTATCCCGCGTTCGATTTTGAGATTCCGACCGAGGATGGGTGTGACTGCTATGCCCGGTATCTGGTCCGGATGGAGGAGATGCGCGAAAGCCTCAAGATCATCCAACAGGCCGCGGATAATATGCCGCCGGGCCGGTATATAAGCGAGGATTACCGGTACTGCATCCCTCAGAAGACCGATACACTGGAGGACATCGAAAGCCTGATCCACCATTTCATCAATGCCACCCGGGGCCCCAAGATCCCCGCGGGGGAAGCCTACGCCGCGACCGAGGTTCCCCGGGGCGAGCAGGGTTACTATCTGGTCAGCGACGGGATCAACGCGGCCTACCGGATGCGGATCAGAAGCCCCGATTTTGCCCACCTTCAGGCCCTGCCCCTGATGGCCGTTGGGGGAAACATTCCCGATTTTGCCGCAATTCTGGGCTCCATGGACTATATCATGCCGGATACGGACCGCTGATGGAAATGTCAACCGATGAGTGACAGATAATCTATGTTGAAGCATGAATCAAAAGAACGGGCAGACACGGCTTCGATGCTGCCGGAGAAGTTGAGAAACGAGCTGGCCGAGCTGATCGCGCATGGGGTGCATCCCCGGGAGAAGGCCGTGGATGTGATGTTCATTATCCAGAAGCATTTAGGATATATGAGCGATGCAGCCATGATCGAGGCCGCAGATCTGCTGGGGATGTCGCCGACCCAGTTGGAGGAGCTGGCCACCTTCTATAACATGATCTTCCGGGAGCCGGTCGGCAGATACATCCTTCAGGTCTGCGACAGCGCGGTCTGCTGGCTGGAGAACCACCAGTCGGTGATGGATCACATTTCAAACCGCCTCTCCATCAGCCCGGGGGAGACCACCGCAGACGGCCTTTTCACCCTGCTGCCGGTCTGCTGCATCGGCTACTGCGACCATGCGCCGGCCATGCTCATCAATGACCGGGCATACGGAGATCTGACGCCGGACAAGATCGACCGCCTGCTCGAGCGATACCGGAACATGGCCCGGGAGATCACCACGGAAGCTGTAAGAACAGAGGCAAAAGAGCGTGACACAGATCCTACTTAAAGATCGCAGGCAAGGCCACACCTTCGGGCTGGACGAGTATCGGGACGAGGGCGGTTACGAGGCCCTGGGAGAGATCCTTTCGACCTTAAAGCCGATGGAGGTGCGCAAGAAGGTGGATGAGGCCGGGCTCCGGGGGCTGGGCGGCGCGGGATTTCCCACGGGAAAGAAGTGGCTCACCGTGCCCGAAGATGCAGAATATCCGAGATACATCATCGCAAACACCGATGAGATGGAGCCGGGAACCTTCAAGGATCGGGTGCTGATCCACACGCGGCCCCATCCCCTCATCGAGGGAATTATCATCGCGGGCTATGCCGTGGAATCGAACCGGGGCTATGTCTTTATCCGGCCATCCTACGAACGGACGGCCCGCATCCTGGAGGACGCGATCGCCGAGGCCGAGGCGGCCGGATGGTTGGGCGACAACATCCAGGATTCCGGCTACTCCTTCCACATCGAGGTGCATCGAAGCGGGGGCCGCTATATCTGCGGCGAGGCTACCGCGCTGATCAACGCGCTCATGGGAAAGCGGCCAAATCCATTCCGTCCGCCCCCCTATCCCACAGTCAAGGGGCTCTGGGGAAAACCGACGGTGGTCAACAACACCGAGACCCTGGCCTATGTT
>JAABSP010000052.1 GCA_011390345.1 Desulfobacteraceae bacterium | reverse complement strand
CCATACCCCCTCCCATAATCCCCCTCCCGATCCACCCCCACAAACGGCGGATAAAACGTCTTCCGCTCCTTCCTCAACCCATTATCAATCTCCCACTCCACCGTCAACGGGCTTTTTTCATCCCAGTCCTCCCGCGCTTCGCGGACTTCCTTCGCCCCTGGATTTTTCCGGGTGGTGTTCGGAATGTGGCGGCCTTTGGCGTCGTATTCGTCGACGGCTTCGTACTGGCGCAGGACGGGGAACTGGACCCGGTAGATGGTGAGCAGTTCGTCCAGGGTGAGGCCGAGGGCCAGGGCGACCAGGACGTCGATTTCCACGAGGGCCTGG
>JAABSP010000051.1 GCA_011390345.1 Desulfobacteraceae bacterium | reverse complement strand
TGTGAGTTGCGGGGCGTCCGAGGTCCATTTTTCCGATTTGATCCACGGGCCGGCGACTTCGCGCCAGAGGTCGGCGTAGGCGGTGGTGAGGCAGTTGAGGCGGAGGGCGCGGGCTATCAAGGATGACCGAATCCTTTCATCTTCGATCAAAGGCAATGAACCAAGTGTAGAGCCGTAAATATCTGTTTTACCGGTAATCTTAATGTAAAAATCGGCTGGCAAAGAACACGTTACAGAATGAAATTCCAACAGGCTGGCATCATTTTGAAGGGATACAGACAAAACAGGGTGAATATGGGATGCACCGGGCGGGACAATTGCAGAGATCAGGGCTCGCTCATTGTTAGGGCTAAATCTTCTTCGATTTATATGCCTGTAATAACTGGTGATGGGCCGAGGCAAACGCGAAAAATCCACTTCATCCGGTTTCGCCTGTTTGAAATCAAAATCTCCCACCAGTTCTTGAATGCGAACTGGATCAGTTTCTTCAGGATTATCTGCCATCCACGCCAAAATCTTTGCCGGCTCCCCTTCCGCCACGGAAAGGCAGAGAAACTGTCTTGCGGTCTTCGAGCCTGGCTTTTTCGGATCGATGCTGTATAGCTTCGGGGACTCTCCAAATAAAATCTCCCAAGCCTGTTCCTCATTCGAACTGTTCACAGGCCAGAATCCAGGAAGAGTGGGTTTAGGCCATTCTGCAATACCGCGGTAAAAAGCCGATTTGTCGGCTTTATTGTCTCCCGGCAAATACATCGCTCTCGGTATATAACCATCAGTTATTTTTGTAAGATCAATAGCATCATAAGCATTTTTATGGCCGCAATTCCTTCGGGCAGTTTTCATCAGGGGAGTGCCAATGTAAAAATGCGGCCCGCTCAACACCCAATCCTCTACAGTTTCTGGCTGGTAGCTTGGGTCGTTTTGTCTGGTAGTAATACCAACTCGCTGAGCGTATGTTTCATCGAACATCACAGTAGAATAATATTCGCCATCCAAGTCCTTAAGCCTTTTTGGCGCTTTCGCCAATTTTTCGACCACTTTCCCAATGGCCTGCGCATGAATTTGCGGCAACCGTGTCTGTAAAGGCGGCGTTCCGTTCTCCTCCAGCAGAAAGGCGTAAGTTTCCAGTTCTTTTTCGGTAATTCTCACAACCCGATGCACATGAGGCCGGGTTTCCCATTTCCCTTCTGTGGTTTTAATGCCGGGAACGGGATCGTTCGGACGATCATGAAAAAGACTGTCCGCCAAGGTGTGCGGCGCAAACAGGTTAGCCATGTTCCGAAAACAAACCTGGACTCTTTTTGCGCCATACACATTGATGCTGAATCGGGCGTGATGATCCACATCGTTAAACAAATTCAACTCATTGCTAAACTGAAAATGCCCTCTTAACCTTCTGTAAGTCTCCTCTCTAAGCCGTCCCCCTTTGGCAGCGTCATACGGCCCATCCGGATGCAGCAACCCCACAATCCCCGTCTCCCCCAAAAACATCCACGCCCTCACCATGAAATTTTTATACAGATTCGTCTGCACCCCCGCCAGTTCCGAATAATTCCGCCGGGAATTCAAAAACGTGCAGGCCCCCTCGTTTTTCCGGTGCGCCTCCCGGTAAAACCGCAGCGCCGCCCGGTCTTGTAGCAAGTCCTCCCGCTTCCGGTTGTATTCCGCGCTCCTTGCCTCTTTCACCCCTAGTAACGGCTCGATTTCTGCTAAGACCACCGAATCCTGCCATTCAGCCTTGATCCACGGCGGATTCCCCACCAGCAGATCGAACCCGCCCCGCTCCGCCGCCGGCCCCAGCACCTCGGAAAAGACCAGCTCCCAATGGTGGAACCGCTGCTCCTCCGCAATCTCCCGGCTCACGGACATCCACGGCACCAGATTGCCAATCACCTCCGCGTCCGGCACCTCCCCGCCCGCCGCCTGGATCACCCCGCCGATCTCAAACCCCAGATTCGCCGAAATCCAGCCCTGCATCTCCGCCGCCGGCGGCTCCGTCCCCAACAACAACCCTGCCGCCGTCAAAAACGCCTTCCGGTCGGGCAGACACTCCATCTCCTCCAGAGGCCAGAACCACAACGCGCACCAGACATCCATGACCAGCTTCAGCCGCTGGAAACTCCCGCTGGCCGACTCCAGCCGCGCCTTGATCGCCTCCTGCCGTTCCAACGTCGGCCCCGCCTTCACCGCTTCGGCGCTCTCCGCCGCCACCGGCCAGACCGTCGCCGTGCAGGCCGTCTTTTCCAGGGCCCGGACCCGCTCCGACGAATATTGCGCCCAATGCCAATCGATCCGGTCGCAGATCTCCAAGGCTTCGGCCACCGCCTCCCCATCCCATATCTTCCTGACCTGGGCCGCGCGCCATCCCCTGGCCGCCTCGCACGCATCCGGATGGAACCGGCGCATGAGCCGGTCCCCGGCCGCCGGGGCCATCTCCTCGTCAAAGACCAGAAAATGGTAGATCTCGTCCTTTTCCCGGGCCTCGCCCGGCTTGAGCTGCCGCGGCGTCTTGCCCTTTGCGCCGCAATGCCGGCCCTTGAGCAGATGATCCTTCTTCCACACCGCCCGCCGCGCCCCGATGAGGCTGTTGCCGCACCGGAGCCGCAGCCCGAACCAGGGCGTGGCCCCGGCCCGCCGCCGGTCCGGCTCGCCATAGTCGCCCGCGTCCGCCCCCAGCTTATGGATGCTGCCCAGCCACAGCGACAAGGCCCCCAGCTCCACCGCGTTGGGCTCCAGGTCCACCCCGTAGATGTTCCGGGTGATGATGTAGTGCTTGACCCGCCGCAGTTCATCCAAAAATCGACCCGGCTCGATGGTCTCGCCGGTCCCCTTCTGTTTCAGTTCCAGGTATCGCCGGGCCAGTTGTTCAGCCGCCTCGTTCAAAAAGGCGCCGCTGCCCATGGCCAGCTCGCAGATCTTCATTTCCAGAATCCGGTCGGCGTCCGCCGGCCCGACATCCTTCAGCAGTTCCCGCAGCGATTCCGCCACCGTACACTGGGTCAGCGGCAGGGGCGTATAATAGGAGGCGCTCTGCTCCCGGTCGATGCCGGACAGGTGGAGGATGAACTCGCCCTTCTTGTAGATCCGCGGCTTTCCGTCTTCCAGCCGCTCGACGATGTTCCGGTTCTTTCCATCCCGGAATGCATCGATCCGGTACGCCGGCACGAACCAGGTGGGCGTGTTCTTGTCCCCAAAGGTCCCCCGGGGCGCTTTCACCTGGATCAGGTCTTCTACGGCGAACATGCCCTTGTAGGACAACAGCCCCTCATAAACCGCCCCGAGCTGGTGGATGCCCAGTTCCGCGTAGTTGACCCGTCCGATGGACTTTCTGGATTCATCCCGGCTCAGGGAGAGGTGGCGGATCACCGCCTGGAGGCACCGGTTCGTCAACCGGGCGTTGTTGAGCAGCGGGGTGGCGGACGGCTCGAAAAGGGTGGCCGTCAGGGGCCGGATGGTGAACGCCTTGCGGATGCGCTCCGCGACCGCGGCGGCCTCCGCATCGAACATCGTCATCTGGACGGCCGGTTCCGGGTCCCGGTCGGGAAACAGCATTCTCTGGACCACCGGATTGGGCGGCGGCGCCGGCTTCCGGTTGTCGAGGTTGACCCCCTGGTGGATGGCGTCGAAAAGAAGGGTCAGGTGGCGATGGAAATAGTTCCCCGCTTCGGTGACGGCCGTGAGCGGGACCTGCTCCAGGTCCCGGAGGGATTCCAGGCTGTAGCCCAGCCGGTACAGGTCGTCGGTGATGGGCAGGATGCCCAGTTCCCCGCCCCGGGCCTCCGCGTAGAAACAGAACAGGAGCCGGTAAACGAAGATCAGGGCCTCGTGCTTGAGGTGTTCCGCCGTGATCCCGTCGGACCCGTCGGGCAGCAGCTCGTTTTCCATCCGGCGGGTGAAGGACCGGTTCCGCCGCCGCCGGTCTTCGACCCATTCCCGGGCCAGCGCATGAATGGCCTCCCGCACCGCCGCTTGCAGGTTTTCCGTCACCCCGTGGGCGAACCGGTGGCTCTGCTTTTCGAGCCGGTCGTGGATGGCGTCGCCGGATTCGCCGTCCGGGCAGAGGGTTTCGGCGCTCAAAAAAGCGGCCGCATGGTCGAACGCGGTCCGGTCGCCGCGGCCGTAGGCGTCGTCCAGGTCGAAGGCGAGCCAGCGGCCCTGGGCAAAGGTGTGCTTGTCCAGGAGCAGGACCTGGCTGCCGGCCAGAAACATCACCCAGCGGGGCGCGTCCTCCTCGATGAAGAGCCGCTGGATCAGCCGTCCCCACGCGCCCTCGCAAAGGGGGTGTTCCCGGTCCGCCAACTGGTCCGGCAAGGGTTCCATCTCCAGGGGATCTTCCGCGGCCATGCCGTCCTTCAGGCTGGCGTCGGGCAGACAGAAGACCGTTTCGCAGATCAGCAGCCACGGCCGGCTGTACCGGTGGATCCGGGCCGCGGCGGGCACATATGTCTTCGCGCCCTCCACCGGGATGTCCACCGGGTTCCGCTCCGTGTACCCCAGGTGCTCCAGCAGGTGGCTGTGCCACGCGGACAGGTCGTCCCCGGCCCGCCACCGGTCGGCCGGCGCGTCCTCTTCCAGGGCCTGGGCCTTGGCCCCGAAATAGCGCCGGGAAAGCTGCTGAACGCGACGGGGAACCGCGTCGGCCCCCTGCCGGCGCCAGCCGGTGATCAGCTCTTTCACATCGTTTGAAAAGGTCGTTGCCAGATAGTGGGAGCTGTAGTATTCGCCGACGTTTTCGATGCTGGGGTCCAGGGACATCCTACGCCTCCCCCTGGATAACGAGGATCAGCCGCGTGGCCGGATAGTTAGCCGCCTGGAAATGGGCATCCCGCCAGTGTTTTTGCCGGTCCCGCAGATAATCCGCGATTTCTTCCAGTTCTGTTTTAATCCGCTTGGCTTGGGGCGAGTTTTCGCCCAGCTCCGCCATCCGCTTCCGGAGGATCTCCTCCCGCCGGTCCTTCCACTTTTTCAGCCGCCGCTCTTCCTTGCGGAGCAGCGGGATCAACTCTTTTTCCCGGGCGGTCTTGAGCCCGTCCATATAGTCGAGGCTCGCCCGGACGGCCGCGTGGAGCAGGGGCTCGGCCGCCAGGATGTTGGGCTCGGCTCCGGTGTTGGTCAACGAATCGAACCGGACGGCGTCCATCACCGGCTTGAGGGGCCGGGTCCGGGGCTCCCCGTCGCCGTCCTTGAAAAAGGAGAGGGCGTGTTCCGCCACGATGAGGGGCGCGCCGCTTTTGGAACTGACCTGCCCGATAAAGCAGAAGCAGAGTTCCCCGGCCTGCAAGTGGGGCGAAACGATGATGGGGGCCTGGCCCCGGTCCACCGTCATCAGCAGCCGCTCCGTCAGCCATTTGAGGATGGGGTGCTGCTCGTTGCAGAGCAGCTCGCCGGACCAGTAGCCCGAATGGTGCCGCGCGGCCTTGATGGCCATCTCCACCCGCTCCGGGTCCTCCGTCAGGCGGAACTGATCGTGTTTGGGCCAGGATTCCATGGGGATGGCCGTGGCCCCGAAGACCACGCCGTGGCCCGACCCGGATTTGCCCAATCGCCGCTGCAGATCCTCGGGGGCGGTGAGAATGGCCATTCCCTCGGTCTCTTCCAGGGGCAGGTAATCCGGGTTTCGCTCCCGCAGGAATTGGTATCCGACCTGGAGAAACGCGCGGTCCGAAAACAGGCGAAGGCGGCCGGCATCCTCGATCTCCGCTTCCGGGGGCGGTTCCGCGGGGTCCGGGCCGCCTTCCGCTTCGCCCATCAAAAAGGCCATGAAATCGTCGTGTCCGGTCTGGGCGGCGTCCGACAAGAGTGTCTCCAGGTCGCCGGCCTCCATTCCGTTGGGATCGGTTTCCCCGGTCCAGGGTTTTTCCAGGACATCCGCGTCGCCCCCGAGGATGCCCCAGCGGGCGACGTAGGCCGCTTCCGCCTCCGGATCATAGAGTTGCAGGACGCTCTCCCCGGATTTTCGGAGCCGGTTGATCTCCTCCACCTTTTCGATGAGCCGGTTGAAGATGACGCCGTCGCCTTTGAGCAGCCCCTGTTCCGTGTTGACCAGGAGATACCGGAGGATGGGGTTTTTCTCCTGCCCGAGCCGGTCGATGCGCCCGTTCCTTTGGATCAGGGTGATGATGGACCAGGGCAGGTCGTAATGGATGATGTGGCGGCATTCGTGGTGGAGGTTGATGCCCTCGGAGGCCACGTCGGTGGCGATCATGATCCGCAGGGGCGACGATCCCGTGGCAAAGGCCTCCACAGTCCCCATCAAATGGATGTCCGGCGTCGATCCGTGGAGCACGGCGATGGCCTGCCGGGCCTGGTCTTCGAACTTGTCGCTGTGGCGGATCTTGAAATCTTTGGCCAACGCCCTGGCCAGCGCGTCCTGGGTCCGCCGGTATTCGGTGAAGACCAGCACCCGTGAGCTGTCCGAACCGCCGTCCCACCCCATCTCGTGCAACTGGTCCTTGAAGATCCGATACCGGGCCGAATCCGGGAGGGTCAACTTTTTCAGCGCGGCCGCCAATCGGCCCAGCAGGTCCCGTTCGATCCCGCTGGCGGGTTCCCGATCCAGTTTCTCCAGCCGAGCGCGCACCGCGCCGGAACAGGCGTCGGGGCTGGACAAAAACAGCTTGTAAAACCCATACTGGAGCAACGCCGTGTGCCGGTGTTTCTTCCCCTCGGTCCGGGCTTCCAGGTCTTCGTCTTTCAGGGCCTCGCGCATATGGGCCAGCACGCCGTACACCCTCTCTTCGGCCGGCGTGGCGTCGGCCGTGGTTCGGGCCGGCGGGATCACCCGCCGGTCGGCCAGCATGCCGGAGGCGTCGTCGCGGATGTCCTCCTTGAAGCGCATGAGGAAAAAATCCTTGATGTCGTCCGCGCAGTATTCCCGGAACCGGGGATCGGGGATGGCCGACGGGTCGAGGAGCGAGATCAGCCGGCCGAAGGTCTCTTTCTTTCCGTTGTGGGGCGTGGCCGTGGTCAGGAGCATGCTGTCCGTCCGCCGGGACAGGAGCCGGGCCAGGCGGTAACTCAGGTGGCGTTCGGGGATGGACGCGCCGGCCACGTTGTGGGCCTCGTCGATGACCACCAAGTCCCAGCGGGTGTCTTTCAGGAAATGCTCGTACCGGGCCACGTTCTTCAGGGTGTCGATGCTGACGATGACCCGGTGATAGACCTCGAAGGGGTTTTTGTTGCCGGGGATGCGGAGCCTCACCCGGGCGATGCCGGCCGAGTCGAGGCGCACCAGCGGGATGTTGAAGCGGTTCCAGAGTTCCGCCTGGAACTGGGTCAGCATCGATTTTTTGGCCAGCACCAGAATCCGGTCGGCCCGCTCCCGCCGCATCAACTCGGTAAGGATCATCCCCACCTGGATGGTCTTGCCCAGCCCCACGGCGTCGGCCAGCAGCAGCCGGGGCCGCAACTGGGTCAGGGCCCGCCGCACCGTCTCCTCCTGGAACCGCATCCGCCGGAAGACCCCCATGCCGTCGAAATCCGGTTCGGTCCCCGTGGCCGGGACCTGCCGCAACTGAGCCTCGAGAAAGAGCTTGGAGAGCTTGTATCCGTTGGATTCGTCCTTGATAAGGCGGGTCTTGGCCGGATCGACCGGATCGATGTGGTCCAGCGGCGTCAAAAACACCGCGGGATGCCCCCGGACCAGATCGTCCACGCCCACGCAATGGACCGCAAAATCCCGGGCCTCCTCGAAGGCGTCCACCCGGGTGATCATCCACTCGGCGTCCCGGCACAGGACCCGGACCCCGGGCGTCGGCGGGGCGTCGCATCTATACGTCATCGAAATCCTCGGGATCGAGGCACAGATCGTCCAGACCCGCCAGCCGCAGACAGGCGTTCATGATGGCCACATCGTCGTCGAACCCGATGGGGGAGGTCAGGTCGCTTTCCAGGTCCGTGGAGAGGGCGAAATACCGGATCATTCCCCTGAGCCAGGGCTTGGCGGGGTCGGGGAGGCCGTCCCATTGGGCGACGACGGTCTTGAAAACATCCACCATCGCCTCGGCGAGACGGCGGTTGACAAAGGCATTCCGCGCATGGGCGTGACGGACCTTGTCGAGATGGCCGGAGGCCTGCGCCAGAAGCGCCTGGGGCGTAAGGCTATCCGCCTCTTTGGAGCAGGTGGTCAGCAGGGAAAATTCTTTGTCTGTCAGGCCTTCAGGGAACAAACTGGACATGGGTTATCCCCGATCGAAGCGCAATGTGTCATGAGGCAAATGGAAACCACACATGACATTACAGTCAAACCGCAACCTTGTCGGGTTGTTATTTCTGACAATAGAGTTTTTATCAGAGAAAAAAAGACATCAGACCTCAGCCTGTTTTTTCAACACCACGCGAACAATACAAGACATGTCCGTATTTTTCAAGTTTTTAGTGGATGTTCAAGCATCTTTGACGCTCTCCACAAGGAGGAGGCGGAAACAGCGCTCCGGTATCTGTACGTTTTGGAAAGATCAGATCAAAAAATGATCCGGAAGTCAGGGGTCAGGACGCGAGAATCTCCCCCACCTTTTTGGAAAGGTCCTCCAGGGTGAAGGGTTTCTGGATAAAGCCATTGCAGCCCCGTTCCAGAATCTCCTGGGCCTGTCCGTTGACGCTGTAGCCGCTGGAGAGAATCACCTTGACCATTTCATCCTTTTTCTTCAACTGGTCAAAGACCTCTCCGCCGCTCATGTCCGGCATGATCATATCCAGAATCACCAGATCGATCTTTTTCTGATGTTCATCAAAGAGTTGAAGAGCCTCTTTGCCGTTGAACGCGATCAAGACCTCGTATCCCAGGGCCTGGAGCATCTCCGCACCCACCTCTGCGATCATATCCTCGTCATCCACAAGAAGAATGGTTCCGGTTCCGGTGCGGATCTCTCCGGAAATCTGCAGGTTTTCGCTCATGATGTTCCTTTCCGATGCGGGAAAATAGAGGGTGAAGGTGGTCCCGCAACCTTTTTGGCTGTAGACATTGATAAATCCGTCATGGTTTTTCATTATGCCGTAGACCGACGCCAGCCCCAGCCCGGTTCCGATGCCGATCCCCTTGGTGGTGAAGAAGGGCTCGAAGATCTTCTGCTGGTTTTCGGTATCGATGCCGTCTCCGGTATCGGTCACTGTTATCTTTATATATCTTCCGGCCTTTACCGTAAAGGCGCGGACATATCCTTGATCCAGATTGATGTTTTGGGTGCGCACAAAGATATTTCCTCCGCCGGGCATGGCCTGCCATGCATTGATGTAGAGGTTCATCAGCACCTGGCCGAACTGACCCCGATCCACCTCTGCCGGCCAGAGATTCTCTGCAAAATCCTCGACAATGGTGATCTCCTTGCGGGTCCTGCCGAAGATCTCGTTGTGCTCTCTGATCAGCACGTTGATATCTTCGACCGTCACCTCATATTTTCCGCCCCGGGCAAAACCAAGCAGTTGCCGGGTCAGTGCGCTGCCCCGTTCCACCATGTTCTCGATGATCCTGGCTTTCTTGGCAATGGGATCATCCGGCTCGATCCGGTTCAGGATAAGGGAGGCATTCCCCATGATCCCCATGAGCAGGTTGTTGAAATCGTGCGCGATGCCGCCGGCAAGGGTTCCCACGGCCTCCATCTTCTGGGCCTGGCGGAACTGGCGCTCCAGCCGCTGCCGTTCCGAGACATCTTCAAAGATGCTGATCCATTCCACAGAGCGATCCCCCTCTTTCCGGATGCATTTGTGGTTTGCCTTGATGATAATATCTTTGTCGCCGGAGACGCTGATATAAGGCCCTTCAAAATGGCCTACACCGGTTTCGATGGCGTCGAACAATGCCTGGCGCGCCGGCCCTGATGGCATGTTCTCCAGCATGTTGAAGCTGATCAGCCGGGATCTCGGCGCGCCAATGATCTCGGCAAAAGGTTCGTTGCACTCCAGGATCGTTCCGGTTCCGTCAAAGCGCATGATGCCCATAGGGGCATTTTCAAAGATGGTTCTGTACCGCTCCTCGCTTTCCCGAAGTTCGGCCTCAGTCCGTTTCCGCTCTGCGATCTCCCCCAACAGTTCATTTCTAAAGACGGTGATCCGCTGAAGATTGAAAACCATCTGATTGAAGCTCTGGGCAAGCTGGCCAAGTTCATCCTCCCGGTCAAGTTCGATCCGGCGGGTCAGTTCGCCCTCTTCGATGATGCCGGCCTCCTTCTGGAGGTATCGGATGGGCCGGATAATGCTCTGATAGCTGAATTTCAGCCCCAGAAAGACCGCGGCCCCGGTGGTTGCGATCAGCACCAGCAGAAAGAGGCCCGAAAGAAGATGAAGGTTTCGGTAGGCGGTCTGAACCGGCAGTTCCACCACCACGCCCCAGCCGATGGGCCGGATCTCCTCCACTGCACCGATCACCCGATTCCCCTTGATCCCCGGATACTGATAGACGCCGGTTTTTCCCGACAGAAATTCCCTGACGCCGCGGATGCCGCTCATATCCTTCTTCTCCAGTACAGAGGAGATCTCCTGATACGCGATCAGTTTTCCTTTCCGGTCCACGATATAGGCGTACCGGTTTCCCCCGATCCGCTGCCGAGAGATCAGATTCCAGATTCTCAAGATGCTGATCTCGATGATCACGGCCCCGGTGATCCGCTCCCGATAGTCATTCACCGGTGCGGTGATCTTCATGGTGGGAAATCGGCTGTATCCGGAGATTCCGACCTCCCCGATATGGGGCTCCCGATTCCAGATGGCCCTCTGAAATCCCTTCTGATCCGCGATGTTCTCCATTTCAAAGGGCCGGTAGGTATAGTAGCGGGAGACCTTCACCTTTTCGTTTCCGGCCGCATCCGCAATCGTAATGCTTTCGTAGGCCGAGACTCGGTCCAGCAGGGAATTGCACAGGTGGCGGACATGTCCGATGTTACTGTCTTTGAGATCGAGCATGCCGGCAAAGATCTGAATCTGGGAGACGCTCTGGTTGATATAGGTGGAGACGCTGGCCGCGATCCGCTGGCTGATCTCCTGCTGCAGTGCAATGATGTCCTGTTTCTGGCTTTTGAAGAAGATGAAGAGAAAGAGCAGCCCCACCACCCCCAGCGGAATGATCCCAAAGGCAAAGAGATGGGTGACGATTCGGCCGGCGATTCCCCTTTTGAAATCCTTCAGACGCTGCTTCATTTTCCGGTGCTCATGGTTTTCGGGGCACGGTTTTTTCTCTGTTCCAGATCAGAGGGCGCTCTTTCAAGTCTTTGGGCCATACGGTTCGGTATTTTCCATCCTGCACCTGAACAACAATCCCCCTTCCCCGGATGTTCTGGCCCGTTTCCGGATCGAATCGGACCCCATCCCAGGGCATGATCACCTGATCTGCAGAGATATCCGTATCGATCAGAGCCTGGCGGATCGACTCCGGGTCGAGCCCGGCCGCGCGGTTCAATGCTTGGGCTAGGGTCATGAATGCGGTTAAGGCTCTGGCCGAATGTCCGGTCATGTCCCGGCCATACCGGGTTTTGAAAAGATCATTGACCTCTCCTACCAGCGGTTTTTTACCTGCAATGTCCAGGGCCCAGACCTCCCGGCTCAGGATGCCCTCGGCAAGGGGGCCCAGCTCCGGGATGAATTCGGGGCTGTTGAAGCCGGCGTTCATGCCGAGGATCGCGGTGGGCCGGATCTTCTTCTTTGCATATCCCCGGATCAGGGAGAGGGCATCCTCGTCATAGGAGGCCTGAAGGATCACATAGGGAGGAGAGAGTTGCGACAGGGAGGCCAGAACATCATCAAAGGAGCTGCTGCCGGCCGCATAGGGAAAGTCTCCGATGATCTCATAGCCCAGCTTCATAGCGATCTTTCTCTCGGCATTGGAGACGCTGGTTCCCCAGAGCCGGTTCTCATACACCAGAACGAGCTGTCGGGGAATGCTCAACCCCTCCTTCCAGAGCATATCGGAAAAGAAGGTGAAGAAGTTTTCCGAAAAGATCTCGTCGTCCGGCGTGGTGCGGAAGAACCAGCGCAGCCCCCGCCGGATCAGGATCGGCGAGGTGGAGTGTCCATTGATGAAAGGAACCTTCTTCATCTCGGCCTGCTCGCTCGCGCTTGCTGTCACCGAGCTGTTGTAGCAGCCGAGAATGGCGACGACCCCTTCTTTTTCAACAAGTTCCTCCACGGCCCGGGCCGCGGCTGTCTCATCCGATTGGGAATCCCGAAAGATCAATCGGATCTTTCTGCGATTGCGGATACCCGCTTCAGACGCAAGAGGCATCCGAAGATCATGTATATTATTGACCAGTTCCATTCCCAGTTCGATTCCGGCACGGATGTCCTCTCCTGAGGAGGCGCTGGAACCTGTAAAGGGATAGATGGCGCCGACTGTGACAGGCTCGGGCGCGGGACCGGAAACCGGCTCTGCAGGACAGCCGCAGAACAGGGCAAGGACGAGCCATAAAGCCATCAGCATCTGGAACCGGTTTTTAAGGCGCTCGATCTGCATGAATTCCCCCGATCAAGATTACGGTTGCAGATCTTTTTTTACAGTATAAAAACAGAAATGACAATGGATTAAGTAAAGGAAAAGGGGGAAAGCCCGGAGTTTTCGACTCCGGGCGGCAGGGATAACAGTAGCGCGGAGAAGGGCTATTCTGATGTCCGATCTGCGGCTTTTGGCTGTGGGGTGAAAAGATAATAGAGAATTCCTGCAACACCGATGGAGGGCAGCGATCCGCCCAGCGGGTAATTCATCCGCACCACGAATTCGAAAACAATGAAGCCCGCGGCCCAGGAGATGATGGCGGTCGGGTTGAAGCCTTTGAAATACCAGTATGCGCCGCCCTCCTTATAGATCTCCTCTGTCTGCAGCTTTCCTTTGCGGATAAAGAAATAGTCGGTGAGCACCACCCCGAAGAGGGGCACGAACATTGCGCCGATGAGGAAGAGGAAATTTTCGTACTGCTCCATGGGAAAGACCAGCGCCACCAGGATGGAAAGGGCGCCTGCAATCCACATCACCACATTTGCGCTGATTCTGCGGGAGATGTTGAGGACCGAGCAGGTGGCTGAATAGACATCGGGAAAGTCGGAGGTGATGGTGGAAAAGACGACCATGACCAGCGCGGGAACCGCCATGCCGATGCGGCCCATGGTCTGCAGGATCAGCATTCCCGGGTCTGTCTCCCCGGTCACCAGGGTGGCCAGCAGCCCCAGGATATACATCCAGGAGGAGACGATGAAGTAGCCCCACCAGGTGGCCCAGAACGCGGGCCGACTCTTTTTGGCAAACCGGGAGTAGTCCGATACCAGAGGCATCCAGGAGATGGGCATCGCGATCACCAGATCGAGCCCGATCATGAAGGGCATGGAGCCGTCGGGCCTTGTGGAAATCCCCAGCCCCAGCTCCTTTACCGAGACGAAGGTCATCAGAAGGATCACGGCCAGCAAGCCGAGGACAGCGGCCGTCTGTAGAATCCGCCAGAGGGGCCGGCCTGTGTAGAGTGCCCAGAACAGGGTTCCCATGCCGATGAGGATGATCCAGAATTGATCGGCCGCCAGAATCCCGCCGTAGGGTCCTCCCAGAGCCGCGCCGGCCCGTCCCCCGATGATCAGCATGATGGATGCCCACCCAATGAGCTGGACGATATTGAAGATGGCCGCAAGATTGGACCCCCGAATGCCGAACGCGGGCCGCACCGAGACCATGGACATGATCCCGTGATCCGAGCCGATCACCCCGCCCAGAGCCATGAAGGTGTTGCCGATAAGATGGCCCAGCAGGATGGCCCATAGCCCGGCCCAGAATCCCATGGGCGCGAGAAAGCCTCCGGCCCAGATCTCGGCAAGAGAGATGGCCACTCCTGCCCAGAGTAAAAAGTAGTCGATGCCGTTGAGGTTGCGTTCGGAAGTGGCTGTGGGTCGGATGTCCATCATTTGCTGCTCCTGCGGTAAGAAGGTTGAAGGGATTTTTGAGGGGCGGTAGTCCTTTCGATTCCGGCGGGTAAAAACGGAGGAGAGACCCGATGAAAAGAGCAAACATGGGTATTTTTTTCTCCCTACGCCGGCATTACCCGGATCAGGTTCAAAGGGTATGATCTCAGGCCCGAATGGCCACCCCTGTTCGAATTGTCCGGGAAAGGCTATAGCGTAGAAGGGGCGGGTTTGTCAAATGGTTTTCGCTTCTGTCTTCTGGCGGCCCTTTTCCATCAGCTTCTCCCGCAGGACCGTGAAGTGTTCGGCCGGGTTGCAGGGGCCGGATGTGTTGAAGTAGCGCATGGGCTTCATCCTTCAATTTTTAAATCATCGATCAACTGCAGGAACTGCTGTCAACAATTTTGCCGAACATATCGACCGAATCCGTAACAACTGCCTTTTTCACAAGTAATTTCAAAAGCTTTTCATCGTCGATCTCCAAAATTCGATCTTTCAAAGTACTGGGAACAGATTGGAAGCGTGTCTCCAGAATCTCGACGAGAGTTTCCCTGATTCCTTTGTTGATTCCCAGTTCGATCCCTTTTTGGGTGGCTATTCTTTCAATACTGGTGATATGTGGCATCTTCTTCTCCAAGAAAATAGATGAATGGCGAGGTATCGATACAAATCTTTTTGCCGATGCAATCCTCCGTCAATCCCATGATTCCCTTTCCCTGCGAACATATTCCTGAGCGTCCATTCCATTCCAGATCTCAGCCCCAAGTCCTTCAAGCTCAATAATATTGCGCTCTTTTACTGGTTTTTCGGCAATCCTTTTCCGCAAAAGGGATGATATCAATTCAAGAAGCTTCAAATGCTCTTCGGTTGTAAGGGAGCCGATACCTTGAGCGACCTCTTCATAGGTTAAATGCCGATCCGTCTTCGCCATTTTCCTCTCCAGGCTATTTTTCTGACAATGCAGGGCGTTCCTCTTCCCTATGAACCTCATCCCAGATCCGCGGCATCATTTCCCCCGATGCGGCCGAACCAAAGACAAAGGCCATCACAACATTTTCCCGGGCAAAGAGCCGCTCCTTCAACCGGTCGAGATTAAATCTCTTTGACGGGGCAGCGCTCATGCATTTGGTCCCGCCTCAACCGGATGATTTTTCCACATGGATTGGACCGCTCAGAAATTCCGCAAATCTTGATCCTTTTTCGTCCCCTTCTCTTTTAAACTCGGGATCAAATCCTTTTAAAAATCCCCTCATTTCCGCCATCGGACGCACCGGAATCAGCTCGATTCGACCATCGAAAACGATCATTTGGAGCTTTACCATCGGCTCCAGCGACATTTTTTTTCGTACCTCTTCAGGGATTTCAATTTTGTAATCTTCTGATAGGATCAATGTGTCCATGAGGCTTTCATCTCCTTGAAACGATCAACTCTCGAAACCGCTGTCCATATTTTGGCTGAACATATCGACCGAATCGGCAACAGCCGCTTTTTTTACAAGCGTCTTCAAAAGATTTTGATCCTCCAACTTCAAAATTCGATTGATCAGACCTTCCGGCAGGGATTGAAATCGTGTCGCTAGAATATCGATGATATTTTCCCGCGTTGCTTTGATTTCACCCTTCTGCATCCCATCCTTTGCGGCAACCCGCTCAATGCTTGTGAAATATGGCATCTCAAATTCCTCCACTATTTTGTCCAGTTCTTCCTTGAAGACCTTCTCAAGTTCTTCCGGCAGAATCAGCAACCAATCGATGAACCGGAAAAGATCAAAAACATCCTCCCGCTCATATCCTCTGGCAAAGAGCATCCGGATCAGCCGGATCTTCCATGCTTTCCGCTCCTCGTTGTCCCGGATACCGCGGGCCTTGAGATGTGCCATTACAACAATGGAAAAGGGATTTTGATCCGCCTCCAGCGCTTTCCAGTCCTTCCCGTAATCCAGCACCTTGACAATGGGAAACTCAAAGATAAGATTCCACCCCCAGCGGCTTTTCCGGTATCGGGATGGCCGGTATTCGGGGTTGTCGTCGCTCAGGACCGCAAGGCTCACTACTTCCGCGTCATACCGGTCGAAGATCCGATAATAGTAGATGAACATCCGCTGAGGGAAGTCTTTATCCCGATATCCCTGGATCTCGATGTGGATCAGCAGCCATGTCTCCTGCCCGTCCTTCAGGAAGACCTTCACCAGCTTGTCACTGTACCGTTTGCCGATTTTGGCATCCCGGACGATCTTCTCCAGTTCCTTGTCCAGAAAGGTGTATTCGCGCTCCCATTGGATATCTTCGTGGATCTTCGGGAAAAAGAAGCGCATGAAATCTTTGAAATAGACTTCCACGGCTGTTTTCCAGGGGCCGTCGAAATCCTGGGCAGGTATCGTTATCAAAATGTCCTTTTGCGGTTGAGTGTTTTGGGATTCATTCTCTCGGAATCACAAGAAATTGCTGTTCGTTTTCTGATCTACAATAGCCAACCCCCATCGTTTTTTCAAGCTTTTCTTCAGCACACCGCTCTCCCTTTGCTCCACCTGTCCCACTGCAAAAAACCATTTACAATGAATAAGTGATATTCTGCAATCAACAGAGAAAAATGCCCCGCTGCTGGAAATTCAAAAGAAGTCTTTGAGAAAACCGGGGAAACAAAAAGGGGAAACCATCCGGAATCCCCCTTATCGATTGAACATCTTCAAAAAACAATCAGGTCGGCAACTGACATTCATCCCCGTCAGTGGCCTTTTTCGACTCCACATAATGCGCGGCCGCGAGTGCCGCAGTGCTGCCGTCGGCCGCGGAGATCACGATCTGGCGCGCGTATTTTGCGCGAAGGTCTCCGATGACATAGATGCCGGGGATTTTGGTTCCGCATTTGTCATCCGTCATCACATAGCCTTCTGCGTTCATCTGTATCCCTTTGGGAACGAGACCGTTGTTGGGCACAAAGCCGACAAAGATAAAGACACCGTCCACCGGAAGCTCTTTTTTCTCGCCGGTCTTGACGTTTTCCAGCGCGACGCCGTTGACGCCCTCATCGCCGGCTTTGATCTCGGTGACGATGGTGTCCCAGACCATCTCGATCTTGCACTCCTTTTCGATCCGATTCTGAAGGATCATTCCCGCGCGAAGCGCATCCCTTCTGTGGATCATGTAGACCTGTGTGGCCAGCTTTGACAGGTAGAGGGCCTCTTCGGCCGCGGTGTCGCCGCCGCCGATCACGGCCACGGTCTTGTTTCTGAAAAAGAAGCCGTCGCAGACCCCGCAGTAGGAAATCCCTTTTCCGTAATTGCTCTCCTCGCCCGGGACGTTGAGTTGGCGGGGATTGCCGCCGGTGCCGATGATTAACGCATGAGCCCGGTAGATTTCGTCGTTGTCCAGCCTCACTGTGTGATGCTTCAGGCCCGGCTCGATAGAGAGCACCTCCCGGCCCACCATCTCGAGGCCGTAGGACTCTGCATGCTGTAGAAACTTCTGTGAGAGTTCCGCGCCGCCGATGTTTTCAAAGCCGGGATAGTTCTCCACCTCGGCCGACATGGCCACCTGGCCCCCGTGAACTCCCTTTTCGATCAACACGGTCCTGAGTGCCGCACGCATGGCATAGATCCCAGCGGTCAGGCCTCCGGGGCCGCCGCCGACGATGACAAGATCATAGATTTCTTCAGGCATTTGATGTTTCGCTCCTTAATCTTTTTATACTCTTTCTGCGTAGATTTCATCTCTATCAACAGTTACTTCACTCCCTAAACTGAATTTTCGGATGATAAACTTCTTCGGAGGAATCTTTTCCGGGCCGGTTTTTATTTCATCTTTATCGGGTTTCTTCCTGATATTCTCTATGTTCTCAGAATCAATCATGTTCAATACCTCTTCATTATCGATTATGATGCATAGATCGAACACTTCCCCGCGCTCATGGCCGCCTCCTGCAGGGCTTCGGCAAAGGTCGGATGGCCGTGGATGGTTCTTGCTATGTCCTCTGCGCTCGCGCCGAATTCCAGGGCAAGGACGCACTCCGCGATCATGTCCGCGGCTCTTGGCCCGATGATGTGAACCCCCAGGATCCGATCTGTCTTCTGGTGGGAGATGAGCTTGACAAAGCCCTCCTTTTCGCCCATGCAGCGTGCCCTTCCCGCGCCCGAAAAGGGGTAGGAGCCGACGCAGTAGGGGATCTTGCGCTCTTTCACCTGCTCTTCGGTGAGGCCGACCATCGCGACCTCGGGCCAGGTGTAGACCACCGACGGGATCGCATCGTAATTGACCTCTCCGGGAAGATCGGCCATGCACTCGACCGCGGCAATCCCCTCTGCCGATGCCTTGTGCGCGAGCATGGGGCCGGGAATCAGATCGCCGATCGCAGAGATGGAGGGGATATTGGTGCGATAGAATTCATCCACCAGAACCTGTCCGGTCTTCCCGTCAATCTTTACGCCCACTTCTTCCAATCCAAGTCCTTTGGAGAGGGGCCGCCTTCCTACGGCCACCAGCAGCCGGTCGCAGGTCAGGGATTCGGTTTCGCCGCCCTCTGCATCCAGCGTCACCTGAACCTTGTTCCCATCGACTTCCGCTTTGGAGACCTTGGTATTCATCCTGAATGCAAATCCCTGCTTGTCCAGAATCCGCTTCAGGGTTCTGCCCACCTGGCCGTCGAGCATCGGCGTGATCTGTGGCAGCATCTCGATCACCGTCACCTTGGCCCCCAGCCGCAGCCAGACCGAGCCGAGTTCCAGGCCGATGTAGCCGCCGCCCACGACCCCGAGATGTTCGGGAACCGAATCGAATTGAAGCGCGCCTGTGGAGGAGACGATCCGCTCTTTGTCGAATTCCATCCCCGGAACCTGCACCGGTTCACTGCCGGTTGCCAGCAGGATGTTCTTGCAGGAAAGATCGTAAATCTCCTTGCCGTCGCCGTCTTTGACCATTACCCGGTCTTCGGCTTCGACAGATCCGGTTCCTTGAAGGATCTCAACCTTGTTGCCATCAAGCAGCTTCTTCACGTTTGAGGTCAGCTCCTCCACCACCTGTTCCTTGCGGCCCATGAGGGTGGCCAGATCGAGCTTCAGGTCACCGACCAGAATGCCGTGTTCTTTGAATTTCTCCTTTGTCATATGGTAGAATTCGCTGGAGTCGAGCAGGGCCTTGCTCGGGATGCAGCCTACATTGAGGCAGACCCCGCCCAGCCTCGGATACCGCTCCACACAGGCCGTCTTCATGCCGAGCTGCGCTGCGCGCACGGCCGCGACATATCCGCCGGGGCCGCTGCCGATGATCACCAGGTCGTATGTTCGCTTTTCCGCCATTTTTTATCACATCTCCAATAGGATTCGTTCCGGGTTTTCCACGCACTCCTTGATCCTGACCAGGAAGGTGACGGCATCTTTGCCGTCCACGATGCGGTGGTCGTAGCTCAACGCGAGATACATCATGGGCCGGATCACGATCTTATCATCAACGACAACCGGCCGCTTTTCGATCCGGTGCATTCCCAGTATTCCGCTCTGGGGGGTGTTCAGTATCGGGGTGCTCAAGAGGGAGCCGAAGACCCCTCCGTTGGTGATGGTAAATGTCCCCCCCTCCATGTCGGAAAGTGTCAACTTGTTGTTCCTGATCTTGTTCACATATTCGATAATCGTTTTTTCCACCCCGGCAAAGCTGAGCTTGTCTGCATGGCGGATCACCGGAACCACGAGCCCCTTGTCCGAGCCGACCGCGACGCCGATGTGGTAGTAGTGGTGATAGACGATCTCGTCGCCCTCGATATACGCGTTGATCGCGGGAAACTCCTGCAGGGCCGCGACACACCCCTTGATGAAAAATGACATGAAGCCTAGTGAGACATCATGTTTCTTCTTGAAGGCTTCTTTGTATTCGCTGCGGATCTCCATTGCGCGGGTCATGTCCACATCGTTGAAGGTGGTGAGCATGGCCGTGTTCCGCCGGGCCTCCAGCAGACGGGACGCGATCCGTTTCCGGATGGGGGACATGGGTTTCCGCTCCACCTTTTCCGAAGGTCCTTCGGGTTGGGCAGGTTTCGGCGCTGTTTCCTCTTTTTTTGGAGCCGGGGTTTTTGGGGCAGGGGTTTCCGGGGCCGGGGCCTCCTTTTCCGGTGGCGGCGTCTGGCCGATGCTCCCTTCGATGTGCGCGATCACATCGCCCTTGGTGACCATGCCCCTGGGGCCGGTTCCTTGGATCTTCGAGACATCGATCCCCTTTTCGGCAACCAGCCGGCGCACCGATGGCGGTAGGATCTGTTCTTCGGAAGGGGCTTGTTCTGCCTGCTCTGCGGCAGGCTTTTCTTCGGGTTCTCCTTTGGGTTGAGCGGCCTTGGGCGGGGCTTCGGGAACCTGTTTCTCCGGGGGCGGCTCCTTTTCAGGCTCAGGCCCTTTTTCCGGCGCTTCTTCGGCCTTTTCCGGAGTTTGCGCCTTTTTCTCCGTTTTCTCTGTTTCGGCCTGCGGTTTTGCCCCTTCAGCCGCTTGGGTCTCGATGAGCCCTACCACTGCGCCCACCGCGACCGTCTCCCCCTCGGGAACCTGAATTCTCAAAATCCCCTCGGCCTCGGCATTCACCTCCAGCGTCACCTTGTCGGTCTCGATGACAAAGAGCGGCTCGTCATTTTGAACCGAATCGCCGTCGGCCTTGTACCACTGCGCCAGCACCGCCTCCTGAACCGATTCTCCTACGGCAGGCACTTTGATCTCTATTTCCATCTCAGCTCCTTTTCAGCTCTTTTTCAACTCTATTTCAACTCCTTATCCTCATTTTACCGGCCTCCGATAAAATAATCATGAATGAAAGCGCATAAGAAGGTGACGCCCAGCAGCACAAAGACATAATCGACGCTGAACATCCAGAGAAGAATCTTTTTGGCCCCCACCCAGTTATGCAGATTGTTCCCCCACCAGCCCGCGAAATTGGCCGAACAGATATCATAAATGCACTCCGACACCCAGTAGCCGTTCTTCAGCCAGAAATAGGCCCGCTGGATCAGGATGATCAGTGCGGCAAAAAAACAGATGATAGCGATCCCGGATACGATCTTTCTAATGGTAATTTTCAGCGGTTTCATCGATGATCGACTTCTTTTTCCCTTTCCTTGTTTTCTGTTGTCTGCACAGGATATTCGAATTCCAGATAATAACTGCCCATGATGGATTTGAGGGTTCCGTCCGCCTTCATCTCTTTGATCGCGCGGCTGATCTTTTCGATAAAGATTTCGGTCTCGGGATTCTTTCTGCAGTTGATGGCGTCATAGCCGGTATAGAGGTAAGCATCCGGTGCATAGGCCATGTCAGCCGAAGCTTCCGCGAGATCCGGCAGAAATCCGAGCAGCACATCGACCCGCTCCATTTCCAGCATCTTCAGGTTCTGTTCGTCGTCATTGGCCATTGAATAATCGATCTTCAGATCCTTGAGTCTGTCGTAAAACCCCTCATGGCCCATAACACCGCCGACCTGCTTTCCCACGAGCTGTTCCGGCGAAGTGGGCGGTTCGGTTACCTTTCTGGTGAACATATAAAGTTTGAAGACGGTAAAGGGATAGCTGGTGATGATCTTCTCGGGGCCGGCGATCTCCTTTGCCTGATCCGTATAGGAGTAGATGCAATCCTTTTCTTCCTGCTCAAAGACGGCCAGAGCCCGTTTGATGGGATAAAAGATCTCCTGATATGTCACGCCGGCCCGCTTTGCCGCTTCTTTCATCACCTGCTGATATTTGCCGTCGCCCGATTCAGTAACCATATCCTGGATGGCCGGAGCTATGATCTCGACCGCGGAAAGTGAGGGAGCAAAAAGGCCGCAGATGAGGATACAACTGAGCAATGCTTTGATTCTCATGTTCTTTTCCTTTCCTTTCGTAAGCGTTCAACAGGGTATGCATCATTGCCGGAAATCGTTTCCTCAGATTTTCAGAATATCGTCATGACACCAGTAAAGGGTTTATGATGCGAACTTTCTTTTCAATTACTTGACCATGCTGCATATCTTCGGAATGGATTTCATGGCAATCCTTCAAAAGCGCAGTCGCGACGATCTGGCTGTCCCAATATGAAAAATGATATCTTTCCGCTATCTCCAGTGTCTTTATGACGCATGAAATTTCGAGTTCGACTACTTGAAAAGCCGTTACCATATGAACAATGATTTCTTTGGCCTTTTTCTTTGAGCAGAGATTCTTTCTTGTCAACACATGATACAATTCACCCGCAATCTGAGGGCTTAAAACAATCGCATCATACTGATCCTGTATAAGCCGCCTCACTCTATGATATTTTTCTTCAGGATGATGAGCATACAGATAAACCCACAGGTTCGTATCAATAATGATTTTATGACTCATAGATTTCATCCCGGTCAAAGGTGTAATCTTCGGGAAGTGTAAAAGAAAAGCGATCTACGAATCTGAAAAATTCCTCCTGCTCCGTTTCCGGAGTTCCCCTTTCGATAATCAGAATCTTGAACTTTTTACCTTCCTTTTCGATATTCAGTTTCTGTACAGGAACAAAAGCTCCATCTTTGTATGTAACTTCGATAACCTGCATTATCAATCATTCCTTTCCAATATTACCTTTTCAGATTTCCAGGCGATTCGGTGCATGGGGAAAAAGCCGGGAAACCGGCTCGATTCCCCGGTGTGCATGGAAAGTGATCCTGCCGCTTTCCTCGCAGATCCAGACCTCTTCTGCCCCTTTTGCCAGATAGAGTTCCACCTTTTCTTCCATCTCCTGAGGTACATTGGAGGGAGAGACGATTTCGATGCAGAGATCCGGGGCCTCCTGATAGGGAGTCTCGAACTCATTTCTGCGGAAAAATTCTCCGGAGCCCCATGCCACATCCGCAACCTTCACCCCTTTTGAAGTTGCCACGGAACACTCTGTGATTACCATGCCATCCTTCCGGTGCTCCCGCAGAAAGCCGCTCAATTCCGATTGGATCCATCCGTGTCTGTTTGATGCCGGGCTCAAAACTACTTTCCCCCACCGGTTCAGTTCGATCTTGTACGGAAGATTTTTAAGCGCAGGATCTTCCATTGCCTGAGACCATTCCATCTTTCATCAGCCTCCTTGGTATTTCGCGGCCGCGTGGACCTGATCGGGCGGCGGGCCCACAGCCTCCTCCACGATGGCGGCCTGCTCGGCCCGATATATCTTGGGAAAGCCGGTGGCCGGGCTCGATGACGATTTCCGGCCGATATAGCGGATGGGCCGGTCCGCCAGAATCTCCAGCCGCTGGGCGATGAATGTCCATGCCCCCATATTGGCCGGCTCCTCCTGAACCCAGCACCACTGGCTCACCTCGCCGTACTTTTCCAGGATCATCTCCATCGGCTTCCGGGGAAAGGGATAGTACTGCTCCAGCCGGATGATCGCGATCTCCTCGCTGAGTTCCTCCCGCCGTTTCAGCAGCTCGTAATAGAGCTTTCCGGAGCAGATCAGCAGCCGCTTGGGGGATTCGATATCCTTTTCGTCATCGATCACCTCCTTAAAGCTCCCCCCTGTGAAGGCCTCCCGAGCCGAGACGGCCTGGGGGTTGCGGAGCAGGCTTTTGGGGGTGAGAACGATGAGCGGTTTCCGGTGCGGGCTCTTGATCTGGCGGCGCAGCAGATGAAAGTACTGGGCCGGCGTGGTCGGGTTGCAGACCTGCATGTTGTCATCTGCGCAGAGCTGCAGAAACCGCTCGGGCCGGGCGCTGGAGTGTTCGGGCCCCAACCCCTCCAGTCCGTGTGGCAGCAGCATCACCAGCCCGTTGAGGCGCTGCCACTTGGCCTGTCCGCTGGCGATATAGAGGTCGATGATCGACTGCGCGTTGTTGGCAAAATCGCCGAACTGCGCCTCCCAGAGGGTGAGCCCCTTTGGCTGCACCAGGGAGTATCCGTATTCAAAGCCCAATATGCTCGCCTCGGCAAGCAGGCTGTTATAGGCCCGATACTGGGCCTGATCCTCGGAGAGGTTGTTCAGGGGCAGATATTCCGCTTCGGAATTGTTGTCCACCAGAACGCTGTGGCGCTGGCTGAAGGTTCCCCGCTGACAGTCCTGCCCCGAAAGGCGGATCGGAATCCCCTCGACCAGCAGAGAGGCAAAGGAGAGAGCCTCCGCGTTGGCCCAGTCGATCCCTTCCCCCGATTCCACGGCCTCCAGCCGTTTTTTCAAGATCGCATCGAGCTTCCGGTGCGGCGTGAAATCCTCGGGCAGGGTGTTGAGCTTTCTTGCCAGTTCCAGAAGCCGCTCTTCTTCCACGCCGGTTTCGGTCGGTTCATGGGTGTATTTGCTCTTGAACTCGTTCCATTCTTTGAAAAAGCTTGATACGGGAAACGCGCACGCTGTGCCGTGGGTGGAATCAAAGGCTTCTTTCAGCGTTTCGCTGACCCGCGCCTCGATGCCGTCGATCAGCTCCTGTTGAATGACCCCTTCCTCCAGCAGCCTGTCTCCGTAGAGGCGGTGGACCGGGGGCCGGTCTTTGATCCGGGCATACATGGCCGGCTGGGTGAAGTAGGGTTCATCCCCCTCATTGTGGCCATAGCGCCGGTAGCAGATCAGATCGATCACCACATCTTTTGCAAATTCCCTTCGATATTCCGCGGCCAGATTTGCCACATGCACCACCGCTTCAGGATTCTCGCCGTGAACATGGAAGATCGGGATCATGAGCATCTTGGCCACGTCGGTAGCATACCGGGTGGATCGGGCGTTTTCCGGCAAGGTGGTGTAGCCGATCTGGTTGTTGATGATCAGATGGACCGTTCCGCCGGTCCGATACCCCTCCAACTGGGAGATATTCAGGGTCTCGGGCACGATCCCCTGGCCCGCGAAGGCCGCATCCCCGTGGATCAGCAGCGGCAGGATCATGCTTCGATCCCGCTCCTTCATCAGATCCCCCAGTGCCCGGGCCGCGCCCTCCACCACCGGGTCAACCGATTCGAGATGGCTAGGGTTGTCCACCATATAGGCCCGGATCGACTTTCCGCTGCCCGTCTCCAGGTTCGTGAGATAGCCGTTGTGGTACTTGACATCACCGGAGCCGATCAGGTTCTCCGTGTCGTAGCAATGCTCGAACTGGCTGAAGATCTCCTCGTAGGGCCGGCTCAACACATTGGTCTGGATAGATAGCCTCCCCCGGTGGGCCATTCCCATCACTACCTCTTTGCCTCCTCGGGCTGCGAAATGGGCGAAAAGAGCGTCCAGCAGCGGAATGGCCGCATCCGCGCCCTCGATGGAAAACCGGGTCTGCGCGATGTACTTCTTGTTCATGAAACCTTCAAACAGTGCGGCCTCGCTCAGCTTTTCAAAGATCCGTACCCGCTCTTTCTTCTCGAGTTGGGGCCGGTTCCGGTTCGGCTCCATCCGGGCCTGGAGCCATTCCCGCTCCCCGGGGTCCTGGATGTGCATATATTCCACACCAATGGAACGGCAGTAGGTCTCCTTGAGGGTGGCCACAATCTCTTTGAGCGGGGCTTTCCCCTCCGGAATCAGGGTTCGGGCATAAAAAGATTGTTCCAGATCCCCATCAGCAAGATCGAATGCAGAGAGTTCCAGCAGCCGATGGCTCGTGGGGCAGGCCGACAGAGGATCGAGGCAGGCCAGCAGATGCCCCAGATCCCGATACCGGTAGATCAGCCGGTCCACATTGGACTGGCGCATGAGATCGGCCTCGGAAAATGAGCCGGCCCCTGGGGTCCCCGGTTCGGCCTTCTGTTCGGCTTCCGGTTCGGTCTCCGGTATCGAACGCGGCGTTTGGCCCTCGGCGTCCCCATCGAAAGCGAACCCCGCCTCAAAGCCTTTGAAGAAGAACTGCCATTCCCGGCTCAGGGAGTCCGGAGCCGATTTCCACTGCAGATACTGCTGTTCCAGGTATTCCAGATTGAGTGTCTCAGGAATGTTCATCAAAAAAATCCCTCAAGCAAGATTCATCGGTTCAATTGTCAAAAACTCAGCATCACCGCTGAACGAATATTCCACCAATCACCAACCACCAACCACTATTCACCATTCACCATTCACCAAAACCGTCCCTTCATCCATTCCACAGCCCTCTGCACCGCCTCAGCCCTGTCCCCCTCATCCGAAAACATATGATCTGCCCCCTCGATGATTGAAACTTCCACATCCGGGTTGAGTTCTTTAGCATTATGGGCTTCGGACGGGGGAATGATCATGTCTTTATCCCCGTGGATAAGGCAGAGCGGCTTTGGATAGCTTTCAATGGCTCCGGCAAGATCATGTCCTGCTGCATCGGCAAAGAAATCCTTTGTCAGAAAAAGCTCCCGGTTCCGGCTGGTGAAGCTCACCTTTCCGGTCTTCTCCAGCTCTTTCTGCTGCCCTTCATTTAGAAAACCCGCGGCCCCCAGCCCCGATGACCGGCCCCCGATGCCGCAGACCCCCTTTACCGCAGAATGTTGGGCCCCGGCAAGGATCGCGATGGCCGACCCCATGCTGTGGCCCGCAAAGCCGAGACGCTCGGCCCCCTTCTTTATCAGGAAATCCGCGGCCAGATGCATCTCCGCGATCCCCTTGGAATAGGTGGCGTCGGCAAAACTCCCCTCGCTTCTGCCGTTGCCGGAGAAATCGAAGCGCAGGGTCATGAAGCCTTCTGCTGCAAGCGCGGCCGCCAGTTCCTTAAGCAGCCGGATGTTCTGAGAGCAGGTGAAGCAGTGGGCAACAATTACGCCATTGCCCGAAAATCTTTCGGGCTCGTGAAGAGTCCCGACCAGTTTCTCCGCCTGATGATTTTGAAATGAGATCTTGGTTTCCATAGGGCTTATCCTAGCTGATGGAGAAAATATTGTCAATTGCCATGTTCGTCCTCCTCTTTCATTACCAGATGTGGGGACAGCTTCTCCTTGACCCGCGCATAGAGGTCCGGATAGAGGCGCTGGGCGCATTCGGGGCAGAGGGCATGGCTGAACTCGGCCTCGGAGTGCTTCCGGATATAGGATTCGATCTGCTGCCAGTACCCCTTGTCATCTCTTATCATCTTGCAGTTGGAGCAGATGGGCAGCAGACCGCTCAACAGCTTGACCTTCTCAAGTGCCGCCCTAAGCTCTGTTTTCTGCCGCTGCAGGGTCAGATGGGTCTGGATCCGGGCCAGCACCTCCTCCTGCTGAAAGGGTTTGACGATATAATCGACCGCGCCCGAATGAAACCCCTTGATCTTGTTCCGGGTGTCGGAGAGCGCAGTGATCAGGATCACCGGGATCTCTCTGGTCTGGGAATGCTTTCTCAGATATTCGCAGGTCTCGAAACCGTTCATCCCCGGCATCATCACATCCAGCAGGATGATATTGGGCTGGGCGAATTCAGCCTGTTCAATGGCATCTTCGCCATCTTCGGCAATCAGCACCCTAAACCCTTCCTCATCCAGATATTCCAGGAGCACCTGCAGGTTGACCGGATCATCGTCCACCAGCAGGATCGTCTCCTTTTCCGTTTGCGGCATATTCTACCTCCGATGCCCTTTGATATCCTTCGATCCAAGTTTTGATCTTTTTCATTTTCGGATCAATCCCGCTCTCCTTTTATAATATTTTATTGGATGGATTTCAAATGGAATATAATGAAAAAGGCCGTTCGGGTTGTTGAGTGGAAATCCGTTCAAAGCCTTTATCATGCACCGGATACGGTTCAGTAGCATCTGAAACGTAAAAAGGGGTGCTGCCAACACCCCTTTCCCTCAGATCCGTTCTAACAACTTCGACCTTTCTATTTCTGCGCCTTGTTCGGAAAAGGCCGCTGTTGAATTTTTCTAAATCACCTCAACCTCTTGCGCTTCCAGCAGTGCCGCACCGTACTCGACGGAGACGGCATAGGAGATATTCGGCGGCAGGAGAGCATCCTTTCCCGCATGAACCCCCGATATCGCCTGGGGATCGAAACGACCCCCGATTACCCCGATCACCCGGCCGTCATCGGTGCTGACCAGAGGCCCGCCCCGGCTGCCCTCGGGAACCGCGGCATCGAAAAGAATCAGGTTTGTGCCGTTGGGAGAGATGAATTTCGAGCTGATCACAGACTGCTGAACCACCTGGGTGTAGATGTTGTAGAAACCATAGGCAAATCCGATGCAGACCGCGCTGCTGCCCAGGGAAACCGAGCCCGGCACGCCTATGAGATGATCCGGCATGTTGATGTCGATCTCGTGGTGGAATTTGAGCAATGCCTGATCCCGGTCTTTGTCAATGGCAACCACGTCGGCCGGCAGCGGCACCACCGTCTCCGCGGACATGGGGGAAAAATCATCGAAATCCTGGGCCGGCGCCACCATCAGGTTCTCCCTGCTGTAGAGAATGTGGGCAGTCGTCAGCAGGTATCCTTCAGAATGCACCAGAAATGCGGTCCCGATAAAGGCAACCTCCTCGCCCTCTCTGCGGAACAGTTTCATGCACCCGCCTCTGAAGCGGGCATATAGGTCTCGGAACATGGCAATCCTCCGTCTTGGTTCTCTTCAGCGATCTTTTTTTAGTTGTCCAGCCAGATCTCCGCCCGTTTGGGATGGGTGTTGATCCATCGCAGGGCCTTTTCATACGGGTAGAGGCCCTTGTCCTGTTGGTTCCAGAGCATCACCTGCCCCATATCCTCCGGAGACCAGTAAAATCGATCCAGCATCCGGCAGACCTCCGGCATCTCCTCCTGCAGCCCTTTGCGGACAATGGTGTGGATGCTGCCCCATGATCCGTAGACGTTTTCGGGATCTTCCAGAAACTTCAGCTCCCACCGGGCAAAGATCCAGTGGGGAAGCCAGCCCGTCACCACGATCCACCCCTGGCGCTGGATCGCATGAGTCAGCTCGGCCACCATCGAGACCTCGCTGCCCTCGATGAGCCGGAAGGATTCCATGTCATAGGTCTCCATCGCCTCCCGGGTCTTGTACATGATCCCGGCCTCCGGGTCGATCCCGATGATGCGGCTTTTCAGTTTGTCTGCATGTTCCTTCAATTCCGGGATGGAATCCACATCCATATAAGGACGGTTCCGGATGCCGGTGCCGGCCGTCAGCCGGCCCGTGGTGATCTCCGGAACCACCAGGCCGATCCTGGTCCCCTTGAGATTTGGGCCCAGATCCACGACATCATCCTTGTATTTTTCATAATAGTGGGCATGGGTATCCGGAAGCCATGCCGAAACCATCGCGTCGGCCTTTCCTGTAGCCACCGCCTCCCACATCCCGTCTGCGCTCATGGATATCAGCCGGCAGTCGAGCCCCAGCTTTTCCTGAATGAGGGCTTTGACAAGGTTTGCGCCGGCAACGGAACTGGACCATTCCACATAGGCCAGCCGCACCGGTTCGGCAGCAAAAGCGGTAGAACTGCCGATTGCAAAGACCGCCAGCATCAGGATCACCACAGACCATCTGCAGATGCTCTCTATTCGATATCTTGAATGTTTCACCTTGATCTCCTTTCTATTTTTGGGAAATCTTCCTACCAGAGTCTCTGGTGTCCGTAGGTCTTTTTCAGAGATGACGTCTGCTTGACCCGAAATTCCGGGGTCTTACCGATGACATCCAGGGTAAATGCCTGGGGCCCTGAATATTCGGAAAGCCCTTTGTATAGAGAGAAGCACATCCCGAGGATCACCGCTGCAAAGGGGAGGCCCGTGATGATGGTGGCGGTCTGCAGGGCCACAAGCCCGCCGCCCAGCAGCAGGGCCCCCGCGACCGCACCCTCCATGATGGCCCAGAAGAGCCGGGATAAGACCGGCGGCTCCGGGTTGCCGCCCGAGGTGATGATGTCGATCACCATGGAGCCGGAGTCCGAGGAGGTGACAAAGAAGGTGGACACCACCAAGATCCCCAGAATCGAGGTGAGAGTACTCAGGGGAAAGTGCTCCAGAAGAACGAACAGGGAGACCGGAATGTTCTTCTGCACCACAGCCGCTATCCCGCCCGCGCCGAACATCTCGATGTAGATGGCCGTATTCCCGAAAATGGTGATCCAGATGAAGGTGACAAATGTCGGAACCAGCATCACCCCGAGAATGAATTGCCGAAGGGTCCGGCCGTAGGAGACCCGCGCGATGAACATCCCCACAAAAGGGGACCAGGCGATCCACCATGACCAGTAGAAGATGGTCCAACCGTGCTGCCACTCGCTCTGTTCATAGGTCTCGTTCCAGGTGGAGAGCTGCGGCAGGTGCTGGAAGTAGTAGCCGATGTTCTCCAGCAGCGCATCCATGATGAAAATGGTAGGGCCCAAAAGGAAGACGAAGAGCGCAAGGCAGCCGGCAAGGATGATATTGATCTCCGATATCCGCCGGATACCCTTGTCCAGCCCCCGGACCACTGACCAGGTGGCCACGGCCGTGATCCCCGCGATCAGGGAGACCTGGATGGTAGCGTTCTGGCCGATGGAAAAGAGGTGATCCAGCCCCGCATTGACCTGCTGCACCCCCAGCCCCAGAGAGGTGGCCACGCCAAAGAGGGTGGCAACGGTTGCCATGATGTCGATGGCATTGCCGATGCCGCCGTGGATCTTCTCTCCGAACAGGGGATAGAAGGCCGTGCGGATGGAGAGCGGCAGCCCCTTGTTGAAGGAGAAGAAGGCAAGAGATAGGGCCACCAGGGTGTACATCCCCCACGGATGGAGCCCCCAGTGGAGGAAGGTGATGTCCATGGCCTTGCGGGCCGCCTCTGTTGTGCCGGGGTCCACCAGGGGGTTGGCCGCGTAGTGGAACATGGGTTCGGCCACCCCGTAGAAGAGAAGTCCGATGCCCATGCCGGCCGAAAAGAGCATGGCAAACCAGGAGATGGTGGAGAACTCGGGCCGGGCATCGGGTCCACCCATCCGGATGTCGCCGAAACGGCTCACCAGCAGCGACAGCACGAAGACCAGGGTGATGTTCATGGTCCAGATGAAGAACCATCCCGCATACTCGGACATGGCACTCTGGAGGATCTGGAAGAAATTGCCGAGGTACTGCTGGAAGATGATGGCCGCGGCCACGAAGAAGATGATCAGCCCTGCGGAAATGAAAAAGACCCAGGGGTGAACATCCAAGTGAAACCATCCGGTCTCTTCCGTCTCAGGCGGCGGTGTTGAAAATTGTTCGGTTTGCTGTTCCGTCACGGGACCTCCTTTGCTGCTCGGTTGGCGTTATTCGGTCTTTATGCCTGCTATCAGGCGTTCCATCCTTTCCCAAAGGTTGTCGCAGAGGCCGGGCCGGTACAGAGCCCCTTGATCCCAGCTAAGCCATCATAACCCATACCATAGTTCACATGCAACCCGGATTCAGAGAATAAACTCCCCGCCGCAGATAACACCGATCTTCAACCCCTCTCAGCCCCTCCTCCCCAAGCATTGCCCTCCCCATACACCCACCGCGGCAGTGCTCCCTTCCCGGACACTCCGTGCATTCCCCAAGCTTTTCATATCGCAGCTCCCGCAGCGCCTCCAGATGCTTCCATCGCGGAGAGGCGATCGCCAGGGTCTCCGCAAAGGGCCGGCCAAAGAGATCGTGAACCGCCAGATCATCGGCCTGCAGCATGGGGCAGGGGTAGAGAATGCCTTTGGATGTGATATAGGGGGATTCACCGCAGATGCAGGACATTTCGCGGTTTTCGGTTCCATGACGATACCACTCGATGGCAGCAATCATCCCCATCCGTTCATAGAGCATCCGGAAGGATTCATCGGTTGTATATTTGAAAAGAAGGTTATGATACTGCTCGACGGTGGGAAGTTCCAGGCCGGATGCGCTGCGGGCGCGGCCTCCCATGACCAGGGTGGAAGAGATCACCCTGCCGATGGAGATGGATTGTGCCAACTGCAGCAGATCCGGGAGTTCATCGAAGTTGTGGTGCATTTCAGTGAATGCGATGACGGTCCGATCCCCCAGCCCCGCATCGGCAAGGGCATAGAGACCGCCCATTGCCCTGTGAAAGGTTCCCTGCCCCCGCAACCGGTCGTGGGAAAGGGGGGATGCGCCGTCAAGGCTCACCTGAATCCGGATTCTCTTCCGGTCCATGCGCGAGAGAATTGCTGCGATCTTCTCGGTGAGCAGGGTTCCGTTGGTCTGGATCAGGATCTCTTCAAAGGTGGGAATTTCAAAGCAGCAGCGGACGATCTCGGGCCAGTCGGGCCGGGTGAGGATCTCGCCGCCGGTCAGGGTGATCATCTTTGCGCCGTGCCGGGAAAGGCCGTGGATAATCTCTCGGAGAGCCCTTAATGGGACGGCCCTTCCCAGGCCGCTGTCGGGCCAGCAGTGGCGGCACCGGAGGTTGCAGAGGTTCGTTACCGAAAGGGTAACACCCTTAAGATCCGGCATCTCCGAAGATGACCATGGTCGAGGTCCGGTTGATATGGCCGATGTACTGCTCGCCATAGGTGCTTAAGCCGACAGTCGGGATCTTCGCGAAGATACTAGGGAATGCCCAATACACGAATTGCGCACTCCCTGTCAGATATGTCGAAGAACTTGTGAAGGACCGATCAGGATTCCGCGCTGGTGGGGTTGATGATCCGCTTTACGGCCGAGATCCGGTTCGCGGGAAAACCCCCTTCCTCTGCATGTTTTTTGATCATCTCCTCATTCGGCGCGATGTAGATGCAGTAGATCTTGTCATCGGTGACAAAACTCTCCACCCACTGGATCTCGGGCCCCAGCTTATGGAGCACCTCACACGACTTCGAAGAAATCCCCTGCACCTCTGCATCCGACAGATTTCCGGCTCCGGGAATCTCCCGCTCGATCACGAATTTCGGCATTGTTTACTCCTTAATCAATATCCTTTTAAAAGGGACTAAAAAGTGGACGGAGTGGATATAGTGGTCATAGTGGAGGTCTAAACCCCAAGACCTTTGCCGGGAGCTTCATTTCCAAAATTGACCTGACCCGTCACCATTGCACTATCCACCATTCACTGTCCATGAACCACCAACCTCTATCCACCATTCACTAACCACCAACCACTATCCACTACTGACATCCGCCAGGTCCAGCTCCGCCAGCTTCTCCGGCGTGGGAATCCCGCTCGATTTGTCCCAGCCCCGGATCTCGTAATACTCGTCCTTCATCTGCTCGAACTTCTCCCTGTCCAGGACTTCGCCGGTATAGGGCCCCTTTTCCAGAGGTTGTTCAAAGAACTTTTTCGGCAGGCTGTCGTCCTTTCTGCGGAGCCCCTGGCGGACGTCGAACATCCGCTCCAGGTTCCGCACCCGCTCCGATACCTTCAGGATCTCCTCGATGCCCCAGTCTTTGCCGGTGGCGGTGTTGAAGACCTTGCAGATCATGTTCACATCGTTGTAGATAAAGAGGCCGTAGAGCCATTTGCAGACCCCGAAGTTGTCCGCGACCCGCTCCATGTGCTCGGAGACCACCGCGGACATTGCCTTGCCCACATAGGAGGTGGGGATGGCCGCCTCGGGCGCGCCGTACTGCTCGGTGGCCACTTGCTGGAACCAGTCGTTGGCGTGGTGCCAGTCCACCTCGAGGAGGCTTCCGCGGAGGGGCAGGGGATCGCCCCGGTGGCCAACGGCCTGCATCAGGCCAGTGCCCTTGAATGATCTGAATTCGTAGGCGTGGGGGGCCAGACCCTTGACGATGTCCACCTTTTCCACGGCTTCGGGGCCGATCTTCTCCGCGAAGACCATCTGGCTTTCGGCCAGAAGATCCCCGAATCCCTCCCGGCCGGCGATCTTCTTGATGGTCTCCAGGATCGCGTCCTTGCTGCCCCGCTCCATGGGGATGCCGTCGGTCTCCTTTTCAGTGATGATCTTGTCATGGTAGAGTTCCATGAGCAGGCCGATGGAGGCCGAGGTCTCGGTGCAGTCCATCCCGAGCTTGTTGACCAGCAGGGTCGCCTCCCAGAAGGTATCCATGTCGAGGTTCCAGACGGCCCCGGTGAAGCCGGAAAAGGGCTCGCAGGAGGTGACGCCCTTGCCGATGCCCGGAACCGAGAGGAAGTTCATGCACCGGTTGGGGCAGCAGAAGCAGCCGGTGTTCTTCACCTGATGTTTCTGCACATAGTCGGGCGCGGCATACTTCTCCAGGATCTCATCCCAGCAGACATCCTCGAAATAGCCGACCGGGAAGAAGCCCATCTGATACATCATGTGAACGCCCCGGGCCACGCCCCACTGGGAGAGTTCCTGGTAGGCCGGGTGCTGCCGGATCTCGTTGTTGATCGCAATGGAAATCTCAAGAAAGGCTTGGGGATCGGCAATGGAGACGGTTCCGGAGCCGCGGACCGCGATGGCCTTCAGATTCTTGGAACCCATGACCGCGCCCATGCCGGTGCGTCCGGCCGCGTCCCCGGTCTCGGTGATGAGACAGGCAAACCGCACCAACCGCTCTCCGGCCGGGCCGATGCAGACCACCTTGATCTCCGGGTCCCCCAGCTCCGCCTGGATCGCCTTCTGGGTCTCGAAGGTGTCTTTGCCCCAGATGTTGGAGGCATCCCGGATCTCGACCTTTCCGTCGTTGATCCAGAGATAGACCGGTTTGTCGGCCTTTCCGGTGATCATCAGGTGGTCGAAGCCGGAAAATTTCAGCTCGGGGCCCCAGTACGCGCCGAAGTTCGATTTGGCCCGGAGTCTGCTCATGGGGGAGAGCGCGGTCACATCGACTCTGCCTGATCCGGGCAGCGCGGTTCCGGTGAGAGGGCCCGTGTTGAAGATCAGCGGGTTCGCGGGATCAAAGGGGTCCGTTCCCGGGACGAAGTTTTCATAGATCAGCCGGACCCCCAAACCCCTGCCGCCTATGTATTTGTCCACATACGGCTCGATCGCGTCCGTCTTTACGTCGCCGCCTGAAAGATCGACTTTCAGTATATTTCCTACCCATCCATGCATCGATTATCCCTCCTCACCAACGGCCTGTCGGACCAGGGCCGGTATCTTGTCCGCGTTCCCCACGAGCTTTCTGCAGACCTCGGCCGAGACCTCCTCGAAGGTCAATGCCCCGGTGGGGCAGACTTTGACGCAGGTGGGGTCTCCGTCGCACAGATCGCATTTCAGTATCTTTCCGGTCTCCTGGTCCACATAGGTGGCCCCGAAGGGACAGGCAAAGACGCAGCTCATGCAGCCGATGCAACTGCCGTGATCTACGGACATGGCATTGGTGATGAAGTTGCGGAAGGTGGCCCCTTTGGGACAGGCCGCCTCACAGGCCGGGTCCTCGCACCGCATGCAGTTGACGGGAACGAAGATCCCCTCCTGCTCCCATTTGACCACATGGATTCTTCCCTTGGCCGGGTTGCAGGCCCACTCGTGCTTCAATGCGCAGTAGCTCTCGCAGGATCGGCATCCCGAGCATTTCTCCGCATCGATGATCAGTGTTTTAAAGGTCACTCTCTCCTCCTCGACGGATGTTGCATATCGTCATTTTATATTTTTTCCGGGGCCGTCTCTGCTGCTGCGCAGTTGCAGACCGGTTTTCTGTAAGAGCTGTGGATAGTGAATGGTGGATAGTGAATGGTGGATGCAGACCGGTTTTCTGTCAGAACGGCAGCAGCGCCATCTCCACAAGCCCCTTGATCTCCTTGGGACTTTTGCCCCGACTCAGCCCCCGATCGACCGCGTTTTTCGCAAGATCGCACCGGAGCGCATTATTCTGAACCCGGGGGTCCAGGATCTTCATCTCCCGGACAATCCCCTTTTCATCGACCCGATACCGGTGCAGAATCAATCCCTCCGGGGCTTCGACCGCAGCGGCCCCTTCCGTTCCTATATCCTTCGGAACCGTCCGGACCGACGGGCCCGTGATCTTCTCCTGAATGTAAAGCTCCTGCATTGCGGCCGCGGTTTTCGAAAGCTCTTTCAGCATCGCTTTGAACGCGGCCATTGCCGAAGGCTTTTCACCCTCTTCCGCGCTTCTTGCCAGTGGGCCCACACAGTAGCTGCCCCCGGCCTTTTCATATCCGGCAAACGGGGTGCGGGTCCAGGGCTCTGTATAACATTCGATCCCGTCGAGGGCCGCCTCGGGGGAGAGGCTGTCACCATCCGCGCCCGATCCGTTTTTAAAGCGGATCTTCTCTTCCGCCTCTTTGTCAGAGAGAGACGCAGCACCAATCGCTTCTGCCGCAATCCCGTCCATTTTCCCCAGAGGACCGTCTTCGGCCAGAATCTTTTCTGAAAATATTTTCCCGATCTTATCGACGGCCGGCTTGAACTGGACCGCGATCTCATCGAGCCGTTCGTAGTATTCCGGTTTCAGAAACCGGCTCACCCCGCCCGGCAGGGAGGAGATGGGATGATCGGCCCGCCCCCCAAGAATCGTCGCAGCCTCCTGGGCCAGATGGAGCGCGGCCATCAGATCCGCAGCCGTCTGGAGGATCTCTCCCTTCCCGGCCCGATCCGCGGCTCTGGGCGACGCGAAAAGATCGGTAAAGCCGTTCAGCAAAAGATGGAGCTTTCGCAGATGGTGGCAGGCGTAGAGGGCCTGCATCAGCCC
>JAABSP010000050.1 GCA_011390345.1 Desulfobacteraceae bacterium | reverse complement strand
AGCTCGCTGATCGACGCAGCCGGCAAAGTCGAACCCCGGATTGTTGTCGAATACGCAACATCGGTTTTCCACAACGGCCTGGAGAAGCCCACGGCGCTGCTTGACGCATCGGAAAAGGTCAACCCCCGGATCGTGGTGGTCTATTCATCGGCGCTGTTCAAAGAAGACCTGGTCTTCCCGTTCGAGCCGATCCCCGGCGATTTCAACCGGAACGGCCGCATGGACCTGGGCGACCTCATCCGGGTCCTGAACACCCTCGCCGGCAATACATTCTACACCGCTCACAAGGAATCCGACGTGAGCGGCGACGACAAAGTGGGGCTTGAGGAGGCGCTCCATATTCTGCGGGAGATCGCCCGGTAAATCCAGAACGCGAATTATCCGTATCGATAGTCGGCGGCGGAATGCGGGACTCTAATCGAAGAAATTAGGCCCGACCTCCCGCCGCCTTTTTTTGCCACGATTTTCTCTTTCAATGCTTTCCAAAAGCGCATCGTGTAGCTGTTGACATGACAACATATCATGTTACTCTTGCCACTATGATCAAAAGCTTTAAGCGCAAAGAACTTGCGGAATTGTTTGCACGAGGTCATTCCCGGAAGGTAAGACAGGATTAATATTCGCGTTCTCTCCGCCTTCTGGATCTGGGCCGCCTGGCCGACGAAGCCCTGATCGCCCTGTCCGGCAGCGCCGCACTGTTGGATAACACTGCCGGGGAAAAATGAAAAGCCGGTTTTACAAATGTTCCGGACCCGGATGAATGTGATGATTTATGATGGGCTGTGGTGGGCATTCTCTTTTCATCTGTCATCATGTCCATCACGTTCATCCGCGTCGTCCGGGGCAGAAAAAGCCGGTTGCCGTCATCCCCAAGATCCGATATATTGACCCTGTGGTATCGAATACGGAAAGGGAGATATGCTAATGTCCGGAAGCGGAGAAAAGAAAACACCGCCGACCTCCCACGACCAGAATTTCAAGAACCTGATCATCGACTATCCCGAAGATTCCCTTGAATTCTTTGCGGAACCGGAGGCCGCGGGTCTGAAGGTGATCGTCGGGAATATCTGAGTTCAATTCAACTCGAGGAGGATGTTATGGGATTACGGCAGATGCTTTATGAAGAAGGAAAACAAGATGGAATAGAGATCGGCCGGAAAGAAGAAAGAGTGGAATTGCTGCGTCGATCCATTCGATTCGGACTCAAGATGAAATTCGGTGAAGCGGATCTGAAACTGATTGATCGAATTCAGGAAATCGAAGATCCTTTGAGGCTCGAGCAGATTATGAATGTCATTGAATCAATGACCAACGGGAATCTGCATAATTTCCAAAAACAGATCGATCTCTGAAAAACAGATACCCGCGCAATTCTCAATCCCGGAAGCCGAAAACAGGCCGGTATTCATTTGGCACCTTTTTTGCCGGACCCCAAAGATGATCATGTGCTTGAACTGGCTGTTGCCTCAAATGTAAATACCATTACGACTTTCAATATCAGGGATTTCAAAGGTAGTGAAAAATTCGGGGTAAAAATTATCGGTCCCAAACAACTATTGGAGGAAACAGAATGGGAACTTTAAGCCTTCGGTTACCCGAATCCATTCATCGCCATATCCGGGAAATTGCCAGAATGGAGGGAGTATCGATCAACCAGCTTATTTCATCTGCCGTTTCTGAAAAAATCTCTGCGCTTATGACAGAAGATTACCTGAAAGAGAGAAGAGAGAGAGCCGATATCGATGATATGGAGGCAATTTTAAACAGAGTGGCTGATCGGAAACCATCAGCGGGTGATGAATTGTAAATCGACAACATCAATTCCATGACACACTATTTCAGCCATCTCCTCATTGACCTCCCTCCGCCATTCATGCTATGCTATACCCTTTTAACTTGGATCTGTTTCGTATCGATATGAAAAACAGGAGGATAGACATATGAGAGAAGTTGTGATCGTCAGCGGGGCAAGAACCCCGATCGGTTCTTTCGGAGGCGGATTGAAGACCGTTCCGGCTGTGGAACTGGGCGCACTGGTGATGAAGGATACCCTGAAGCGGGCAGGGCTTCGGCCTGTCGCAGATGATGCGGCCATGAGCTTTGCCCCGGACAAGCTCAAAGACCAGGGCGTCACCGAGCTGGAGAAGGGCTTCATGGAGTGGGATTCATCTGCTGCGCCCGTGATGATCGACGAGGTGATCATGGGCAACGTACTCCAGGCCGGTCAGGGGCAGAACCCGGGGCGGCAGGCCATGATCCGCGCGGGGATTCCCAAGGAGACCCCGGCTCTCACCATCAACAAGGTCTGCGGCTCGGGTCTCAAGGCGATCGCGCTGGGGGCTTCAGCCATCATGAGCGGTGAGGCCGATGTGGTGATGGCAGGCGGCCAGGAGAACATGAGCCTTGTGCCGATGGCTATGCTGAGCGCGCGGTGGGGGTACCGGATGGCGCTCACCGGCATCGGCGAGGTGCATGACCTGATGGTCTTTGACGGCCTTTACGAGATCTTCTACGGCTATCACATGGGGCTGACTGCGGAGAACATCGCGGAGATGTACGGCATCAGCCGCGAGGAGCAGGATGAGCTGGGGGTATTGAGCCACCAGCGGGCAATGAAGGGGATCAACAAGGGGATCTTCAAAGAGGAGATCGCGCCGGTGATCATTAAATCCCGGAAGGGCGAGACCGTCTTTGATACGGACGAGCGGCCCATGGAGACCGACATGGCCCGGATGGGAAAGCTCAGGCCCGCATTTAAAAAGGATGGAACCGTGACCGCGGGAAATGCCTCGGGCATCAATGATGCGGCCGCGGCAGTTCTTCTGATGACGGCCGAGAAGGCAAAGGAGCTGGGACTTGAACCGCTGGTAAAGATCAAGGGATTTGCCGGGGGCGGGCTCGATCCGGCATATATGGGTCTTGGCCCTGTGCCGTCTGTCCGCAAGGTGCTGAAAAGAACCGGTATGAAGATGGGCGATATCGACGCGATCGAGTTGAACGAGGCATTTGCGGCCCAGGCCATTGCCTGCTGCCGGGAGCTTGGGGTTGAGGCCGATAAGCCCAACGAGCTGGGCAGCGGGATCTCCCTTGGACACCCCATTGGCGCGACCGGGGCCCGACAGATGGTGACGCTGATGAACCAGATGAAGCGCAAGGGTTACGGAACCGGTCTTGTGAGCATGTGCATCGGCGGCGGCATGGGTTTTGCCATGATCGTGGAGCGGTAGCCGCGATTGGTGGTTGCAAAATCGGCCATTCTTTTTTATAAGGGGTTGGGATCGGAAAAGTGATCGGCCTTTTTCGGGCCGAAAAGACGCTCTTTTTTGTAAAACCGCTTTTATGAAAAGGGGTGGCCAACGTCAACGCAAATTTCGGATGTAGCGGAGAAGGAGAAAAGAGATGGATATTCCAAGAAAGCTCGGAATGCTCGTGGTCTGCGGCGTGCCGGCCATTGTCGGCGGCGGTGTGGTCTTTGCGATCTTCAACGGCAGTTATGCGGCTGTTGTCGCGTTTGAGTTCATGCTGCTGATTGCCGCAGGGGGGCTGGTCAGCAGCCGATAGAAGGGCCCTTACTTTCTGCTTTTTTATCCCCCTTTTTTTAAAACCCCCCGTAAAAAGGCTCCGGTGCGCAATCTTCGCGTATCGGAGCCTTTTTACGGCAGGCAGGACAACACCATTCCAATTCCTGATCCAATCGGATAACGGGAGGAAAATATGCAGGAGATGATTTCCCGGAAGGCGATCCTATGGTTTTTTCTGGCCATTTTTCTGCTCTCCTCTTTCCTGCTCGGATGGTTGCTGCTCCCCTTTCTCTCCACCATTGTGGTGGCCCTGGTGGTGGCCGGGGTCTTCAGCCCGCTCTACACCATTTTCCGGAAGAGAATGGGGCCGACCATGGCCTCTGCTCTCACCTGCGTCATCATCTTCTTTGTTCTTTTCATCCCGATTCTTCTGCTGGTGGGGATCATCTCCAAGGAGGCCTATGATGTCTATCTCTCTGCCCGGGGCCTCGATCTGCAGAATCAGATCCAGGATCTGATCCAGAGCAGCCGCTGGGTGGAGCGGATCAATCTCCTGCTGTCGGGATTCAATATCCGGATGACCGGCGAACTCTTTCAGGAGGCCATCCCCGAGATCGGGAAGATTGTAGGGCTTTTTCTCTATGAGCAGGCCAACGCGATCGCCTCCAATATCCTCCGGTTTCTAATCAATTTCTTCTTTATGCTCTTGATCATCTACTTTATGCTCATCGACGGGAACCGGCTCATCTCCTTTATCATGGATCTCTCCCCTCTGCCCGAAGACCAGGACAAGAAGCTGATCGGAAAGTTCAAGGACATGGCCGGCGCGATTCTCATCGGAAACGGCCTCTGCGGGATGATCCAGGGGATTCTCGGCGGGACCATCTTTGCCATGTTCGGGTTCCATTCCGCGTTTTTATGGGGGGTGGTAATGGCCCTGCTCGCGTTTCTGCCGATTCTGGGGATCGGCCTGGTATTCGTGCCGGCCGCGGCCTATCTTTTTTTGACGGGGCGGATCATTTCCGGCCTGTCATTTTTGATCTTTTATGGTATAATCTCCGGTGGTATCGAATACCTGTTCAAGCCCAAGCTGGTTGGGCGCCGGGTGCAGATGCATACGCTTCTGGTCTTTCTTTCCATCATGGGGGGCCTGAAGCTCTTCGGGATACTGGGAATCATCTACGGCCCGCTGGTGGTCACCGCATTTCTCACCCTGACCGACATCTACCACACGAGCTACCAGGTTTTGGTGGAGCCCGACGACCGGCCGATCAAACTGTTGTAACCTTTATTTGGAAAAGATAATAGAATATGGACGCAATCGAAACAGATAGACTGCCCGAGATCAGCATCGAAAGCGAGATGAAGCGCTCCTACCTCGACTATGCCATGAGCGTGATCATCGGGCGCGCACTGCCGGATGTGAGAGACGGCCTCAAACCTGTGCATCGGCGGGTGCTATTTGCCATGCACGAGCTGCGGAACGACTGGAACAAGCCGTACAAGAAATCGGCCCGGGTGGTGGGGGATGTGATCGGTAAATACCATCCCCACGGCGATTCCGCGGTCTATGATACCATCGTCCGGATGGCCCAGAGCTTCTCCCTGCGCTACCCGATGGTGGATGGGCAGGGCAACTTCGGCTCCGTGGACGGGGACCCCCCGGCCGCAATGCGTTATACCGAGGTGAGGATGTCGAAGATGGCCCACGAGATGCTCTTGGATCTGGAAAAGGAGACGGTCGATTTCACGCCCAACTATGACGAGTCCCTGTCCGAGCCCTCGGTGCTGCCCGCGAAGCTGCCGTCGCTTTTGATCAATGGATCATCGGGGATCGCAGTCGGCATGGCTACCAACATTCCGCCCCACAATCTCTCGGAGGTGGTCGATGCCTGCATCGCGCTCATCGACAATCCTCAAATTACCTGGGAGGAGCTGATCGAGATCGTGCCTGGCCCCGATTTTCCCACGGCCGGGATCATCCACGGCAAGATCGGGATCATCGACGCATACCGGACCGGAAGGGGGATCATCCGGATCCGGGCCCGGGTGGAGGTGGAGCAGGACAAGAATAACGGCACCGAGACTATCGCGGTCTATGAACTCCCCTACCAGGTGAACAAGGCCCGGCTCATCGAGAAGATCGCGCAGCTCATGAAGGAGAAGCATATCGAGGGCATCCGGTATGTCCGGGACGAGTCGGACAGAAAAGGGATGCGAATCGCGATCGCGCTGAAAAAAGATCAGTTCGCAGAAGTTGTGAGCAACCAGCTCTACAAACAGACCCAGTTGGAGACGAGCTTCGGGATCAATTTTCTCGCGGTGCTGAACAACCAGCCCCGGCTCTTCTCCTTCAAGGAGCTGCTGGACCACTTCATCCGCCATCGCAAGGAGATCGTGATCCGGCGAACCCGGTATGATCTGGATAAGGCCGAGGCCCGGGCCCATATTCTGGAGGGCTTGAAGATCGCGCTGGAGCATCTCGACGATGTGGTGGCCCTGATCCGGGCATCCAAAACCCCGGCCGAGGCAAAGGACGGGCTCATCGACCGGTTCGGCTTCACCCCGATTCAGGCACAGGCGATTTTAGATATGCGGCTGCACCGGCTCACGGGCCTGGAGCAGGAGAAGATCCTGGAGGAGTACCGGGAGATTTTAAAGCAGATCGCCTGGTACAAGGAGATTCTGGGCAGCGATCGGATAGTGCTCGGGATCATCAAGGATGAGCTGACCGAGATCAAGGAGATGTACGGGGATGACCGGCGCACCGAGATCATCGAGGAGAGCCGGGCTCTGACCATCGAGGATATGATCGCGGAAGAGGATATGGTGGTGACCATCACCCGCACCGGCTATATCAAGCGCAACCCGATCACCCTGTACCAGAGCCAGAAGCGGGGCGGCAAGGGAAAGACCGCGATGGGAACCAAAGACGATGATTTTGTCGAGCTGCTCTTCGTTGCCTCCACCCACCATACCTTTCTCTTCTTCACGAACCAGGGAAGGGTTTACTGGTGCAAGGTCTACGACATCCCCCAGGCGAGCCGGACCAGCCGGGGCAAGGCCATCGTCAACCTGCTGGAGTTCGACAAGGATGAGCGGCTGACGACCGTGCTCAATGTGCCCGATTTCGAGCCTGGTTCCTTTATCCTTATGGCCACGAAGAACGGATTGGTGAAGAAGACCGACGTGATGGCCTACAGCCGGCCCCGGACCGGGGGGATCATCGCGCTCAATCTGCTGCCGGAGGATGAGCTGATCGCGGCCCGGGTCACGGACGGGACCATGAATGTCTTTTTGGGGTCGGCAAAAGGCAAGTCGATCCGGTTTCTGGAGTCGGATGTCCGGTCGGCGGCACGGGCCACCCAGGGGGTTCGGGGGATGAGTCTGGACCCGGACGACTACCTGGTGGGGATGCAGGTCCTGAGCCACGGCCAGACCCTTTTTGCCGCGACCGAGCGCGGCTACGGCAAGCGAACCTCCATTGACGAATATCCGTTGCGGAAGCGGGGGGGCAAGGGCGTCATCACCATCAAGACGAGTGCGCGTAACGGCAATGTGGTGGCCATTCTTCTGGTCGAAGAGGATGACGATCTCATGCTCATGACCGACATCGGAAAGATCATCCGGATTCCGGTGGAGAGCATGTCGGTGATCAGCCGCAATACTCAGGGGGTGAAGCTGATGGATCTCGATCCGAATGAGCGGCTGACCGGCGCGGCGCGGCTGGTGGAAAAGGAGGAGGAGGTTTCCGAAGAGGATATGGCCGGCGAGGAGGGGGAGATCGGTATTTCCGAAGAGGAGATGGCTGGCGAGGAGGGAGAGATCGGTATTTCCGAAGAGGAGATGGCTGGCGAGGAGGGAGAGATCGGTATTTCCGATAGACTGCCGGAGGAATCCGAAGAGAGACCTGATGAAGACGCCGGGGAAGACGCGGATGAAGACGCGGGGGAGGAAGATGATGAGAGGTGATCTGGATATGGAAGCGGTAAAGATCGGCGTGGTGGGCGCGGGCAGTTGGGGGACCGCACTGGCCAATCTGCTGGGAATGAAGGGATACGCCATCGATCTTTGGACATTTGAGGCCGATGTCCGGGAGCAGATCATAACCGAGCGGGTCAACCGGGTCTTTCTGCCCGATATCCCCCTTTCGGAAAACCTCCATCCCACAGATGATCTCGAAGCTGTTGTCCGGGACAAGGATCTGGTGCTGGTGGTGGTTCCCTCCCATTTCATGCGGGATATGGCGGGCCGGATGCGGGGGTTTTTAAATGAGGAAGCGGTGGTGGTCTCGGCTTCAAAGGGGATCGAGAACAAGACCCATCTCACCATGTCCGGGGTGCTGAAGGAGAATCTCGGGATCGACGAGGGCCGTCTTGCGGTGCTCTCCGGTCCGAGCTTCGCGAGGGAGGTGGCGCGGCTTGTGCCGACGGTGGTGACAGCGGCCTCCAAAGATATGGAGACGGCCCGTTTTGTGCAGCAGGTCTTTGTCACGCCCCACTTCCGGGTCTATACCAACGACGATGTTATCGGGGTGGAACTTGGCGGATCGGTGAAAAACGTGATCGCGCTGGCGGCCGGCATCGTAGACGGCCTCGGGCTGGGGCTGAACACCCGGGCCGCTTTGATTACCAGAGGGTTGACCGAGATGCGGCGACTGGGGCTGAAGCTCGGGGCAAACCCGAGAACCTTCACGGGCCTGGCCGGCATCGGGGATCTGGTGCTCACCTGCACCGGCGATCTTAGCCGGAACCATACCGTGGGCAAGAAGCTGGGGGAGGGGAGAAAGCTTCCCGAGATCCTGGCCGAGATGCGGATGGTGGCCGAAGGGGTGAAGACGGCAAAATCGGTCTATAACCTCTCCAGAAAGGTCGGGGTTGAGATGCCGATCACAGAAGAGGTTTACCATATTCTATATGAAGATACATCTCCCCAGGAGGCGCTCTACCGGCTGATGACTCGGGATCTCAAGGACGAGCTGGATGAGCGGTAAGAACGGCCTGAAAGTTGCCGACACGCGGGTAGATCTGCCGAAAGAGAAGCCTGAAGAGCATAAGGGCGCAGGCCATCGGAAGCGGCTTAGAGAGCGGTTTCTCCGGTCCGGGATCGACGGGTTTGCCGACTATGAAGTCATCGAGCTGCTGATGACGCTGGCGACGCCGAGAAAGGACTGCAAGGAACGGGCAAAGGCGGCGCTGAAGCGGTTCAAGACCCTGCAGGGAGTATTGGAGGCTTCCCCAAAGGAACTGCAGGAGATCGACGGCATCGGGCCAACCAATGTTTTGGGCATCAAGCTGATCAAGGCGGTGGCAGACCGGTATATGGAGGCCCGGGTTCAGGAGGCAAAGGATGTCCACAACTCCAAAGAGCTGTTCGACTACCTCTACCAGACCCTGCAGCACAAGACCCGGGAGTGCTTCAAGGTACTCTTTCTGGATGCCAAAAACCGGATCATCGCGGCTGAAACCCTCTTCGAGGGGACACTGACGGCAAGCGCTGTCTATCCGAGAGAGGTGGTGAAGGCCGCGCTGGATCACCATGCCGCGGCCCTGATCTTCGCCCACAACCATCCTTCGGGAGATCCTCAGCCCTCAGCCGAGGACATCGCGATCACCCGGCAGCTCGTCTCGGCCTGCGGGATCGTGGGGATCACGGTTCATGAGCATCTGGTCATCGGCGACAACCGATATTTCAGCTTCGCGGATGCCGGCTATATTGCGCGGATGAAAAAGGAGACCAGCGACGTTTGAGCCCCAAAGAGAAGCCGGAAACAGAGAAATGCAAAGGAGAAGGCATGACGGACCCAGAAAAATGTTCCTGCTTCGGTCAGATGGAAAAAGTATTTCCCATGGGCGATGACGGGCTCCGCCATACCCCGGAATCCTGCATGGCCTGCCCCGAAAAGACCCCCTGCCTGCGTGAGGCCATCAACGGCCCCGACGGCCCCAAGGTGCAGGAGGAAAAGGTGGACCGGAGCTACAGGTCCGGCAGAATGGGATTTTTCGAGCGCTGGGCCAAAAAGAAGGCACTCCATCAATTAAAGAAAGATAGATAGGCCGAAGAAAGATCGGCTCAAATAATCGGAATCCAAAAACCGAAAGGAGGAGATCATGAAGCGGATGGATGAATTGAAGATCGACGGAAAGCGGGTGCTCTGCCGGGTCGATTTCAATGTGCCGTTGGATGATGAAGGAAAGATCACCGATGATTCCCGGATCACCGGAGCCCTTCCCACCATTCGGAAGGCCGTGGACAAAAAGGCCAAGGTCATTCTCATGTCTCACATGGGAAGGCCCGACGGAAAGCCCGATGACAAGTTCAGCCTCTCTCCCGTGGCCGAGCGTCTGGAAAAGCTTCTGGAAAAAAAGGTGAAGCTCGCGCCCGACTGCATCGGCGAGGATGTCAAAAAGATGGTCTCCGAAATGAATGCAGGAGATGTCCTCCTTCTGGAAAATCTCCGGTTCCATCCGGGGGAGAAGAAGAACAGCGACGACTTTGCTAAAGAACTGGCCGCGCTCTGCGATGTCTATATAAATGATGCCTTTGCGGTCTGCCACCGGGCACATGCCTCGGTCTCCGCGATCACGAAACATGTTTCCGAAGCCGGCGCGGGTCTGCTGCTGCAGAAGGAACTCGACTATTTCGAAAAGGCGATGGCCGATCCCAAGCGGCCCCTGGTCGCGATCATCGGCGGGGCCAAGGTCTCCAGCAAGCTCAAGGCTCTGGAGAACATGCTCTCCCATGTGAACAAAATCATCATCGGCGGCGCGATGGCCAACACCTTTTTAAAGAAGAAGGGGATCTCCGTAGGGTCATCCAAGGTGGAGGACGACCTGCTCGATTCGGCCGGATCGGTGATGGAAAAAGCGGAAAAGGCCGGCATCGACTTCTATCTGCCGACCGATTTCGTGGTGGCGCAGAAGATGGAAAAGAGCGCTGAGACCAAAACGGTTTCCGCACAGGAGATTCCGGATGGGTGGATGGCCCTCGACATCGGCCCGGAGACTACGAAGGAGTATGACAAAGCCTTGGCCGATGCCAAGACGATTATCTGGAACGGCCCAATGGGGGTCTTCGAGATGGAGCCCTTCAGCAGGGGAACCCTTTCCCTGGTCAAGACCGTGGCAAATGCCGATGCCCTATCTATTGTGGGCGGCGGCGATACCGACACCGCAGTCCATATGTCGGGCCAGGCCGACAAGATCGACTTCATCTCCACAGGGGGCGGCGCGTTTCTGACCCTGATGGAGGGGAAGCCGCTGCCGGGGGTTGCGGCGCTGGATGGGGTGGGGAAAGGGTAGAATGGTGGTTGGTGGATAGTGGCTGGTGGATGATGGTGGATTGCGCTTGAGGCGGTGAAAAAATGATGAGACAAAGCAGGGTTTTTCTACCGGCGATTACTGCTGCCGTCCCATTGACCCCAGGTTTCGATCGGTGCATATTGGCCCCAGCCGGAATTTTTTCTTTATAACATTTGTCGAAGATTCGAAAAGAGCGGGAGTGAATGTTGTCGCACTGGAGCGTAAGGGAGGAACTGAGTCATGCAAACCGCCTGCGGCGGTCCTACTATGAACTGCTGCGGGATGAACTCGACCAGTTCATCATGGATTATGGCCTGCTCGATTCCTACAACAATTTCATGGAACGGAACATCCCCTATCCCTTTGTGGAGAAGCGGGAACTCAAGCCCCGGGCCCTCCTGCCCGATGTGGAGTACGAGTGCCACAACGCATTTCTTGTGATCTTTGTCGAGGATACGATTCCGGCCATTCACAAGAAGTATATCCGGTTCTTCGACGTCAACCGGACCACCAAGACCAACCTCCTGCGCTCCAAGACCCTGCCCATGAAAAAGGAGTTCGACCGGTATCACAAGTATCTGGATACCGCGCACTTCTTCGATTTTTTAAAGACCCTGCTGCCGGTGGATTATGCCCTGCTGATCCAGCGGGACCCCAGCTCCCAGACCCGGTGCCGCTACTCTTTGAGCCATTTCCACGTCCGCATCGACTGGCCCATCGCGGACGGGGCCGAGGGTCTGGCTCGAAGCCTCCGGTATATCTCCAAGGATCTGTATGAGAAGGGGGACAAGTACGCCGAGGACATCCAGAAGAAGTTCTTCGAGTATTACGGCCTGCCGGTGATGGTGGGGGGAAGGAGAACCGCGGCCATTGTCGCGGCCCAGTATCTCAAGCGGATCCCCTGCATCACCACAGTCTATGCCGGCAGCAGCGAGAGCCGGGCCATCATCCGGATCTCCGAGCGTGGGGTCAACAAATCGGTGCTGGTCCGGTTCAACCCCAAAGAGACCCAGCAGATCGCGGAGGCCAATCAACTCGGCGTCCGCACCTTCCGGAACAACTATATGGTGGCAAAGGAAGACGACCATGGGGTCTGCATCTTTCAGACCACCTATTTCCCGACGGAACAGGCCCGGCCCCCGGAGGACGGAAAGCTCAGGGAGATGAAGCCGGATCTAAACTGGCTCACCGTGGGACGGCAGCAGATCATGCCCAAGCCCGGGGTCTGGAAGTATCCGCCCCTGCCCATCAATATCATCTATTCGGGAAGCTGATCCGAAAGGGGCGTTTCCGGAAGGCTCATGCCCCCATTCAACTCCCGCATCATGGCGGTCTCGTCGCAATCCGGGAACTTGACGCACAAGAGGCAGTCTCCCCATATCTTTAAGGGCAGATCGGTCCTGTCGATCCGGAAGAAGCCGAAGCGGGAGAAGAAGTCGGGCCGATAGGTCAGGGTGAAGAGCTTCTTGATATCGTAGGAGATGGCCTCCTCGATGGCCGCCATGACCAGCTTCTCCCCGATGCCCGCCCTCTGAACCTCGGGATGGACCGCAAGCGAGCGGACTTCGGCCAGATCCTCCCAGCAGAACTGTAGTGCGCAACAGCCTCTCACCTTCATCTCGGCCTCATCCTCATAGACCCAGAAGTCTCTCAAATGATCATAGATCCGGGTCAGGGGCCGGGGCAGCAGATCCCCCTGTTTTCCGAAGATCTGGAGAAGTCCGTATATTGTTTTGACATCCTGTATGGTCGCTTTTCGGATCATGGAGAGGGGTTATAACACGGATAGAGGATAAAGAAAAAGAGGGATCTTCTCCCCCATAAAATTAAATTTTATTCAGTCTATCTATTGATCTTTAGTAAATAATATCGTATTAAAAAATCTGGTGTAATTCCTGTGCCGGAAGAATCGGAAGAATTCGGAGGAGAGCAGTCGGGGATGGGCCCATGAAATTCTTTTTGAAAAACAAATGGATTCTTAAACCGGATCGGTTCACGATCGATGAAAGTTGAGCAAAGGCCATGAAATTTCTAAAAGCGATCTGCCGGTGGATCGACCAGCTCAATGAGTGGGTCGGCTATGTTGTGGCGTGGGTGACGTTTCTCGTCGTGATAGTGGTCTTCGTGGATGTGGTGATGCGCTATGCCTTGAATACCAGCTACGTCTTCGTCCAGGAGCTGGAATGGCATCTTTTCGCGTTCATCTTTCTCATGGGCGCCGGCTACACCCTGCTCAAAGACGGCCATGTCCGGGTGGATATCTTCTATCAGCAGCTCAGCCCCAAGGGCCAGGCCTGGATCAACTTTCTCGGCGTCTTCATCTTCCTGCTGCCGGGCTGCTACATGATCATGGTAAGCTCCTACAACTTTGTCTACAATTCCTGGGTCATATACGAAGGCTCGCCGGACCCTGGCGGCATTCCCTACCGCTTTATCATTAAGGGGACCATTCCGGCCGGCTTTATCCTCATCACCCTTCAGGGGATCTCGCTGGGGATCAAGAGCTTTTTCGGAATCAGGGGCAGGGAGATCCGGTACGGGATCGACGAACATGTTCTTGATCGGCTGCTGATGCGGCTGAAGGGAAAAGGGGTTTCAGCAGAGATGATCGAGCCGGAGTTCAGGTCCCTTCAAAACCACTCCTTCAAGGAAAAAGATACCTTTATAAATGCCCTGAAAGGAAGGATCTGCAAAACCGGTGAGGATGATATGGTAAAACCGGAGATCGTGGATATGTCTGCAGAGTCCGAGGAGATCCGGATCAAGCTCGCGCTTGTGGGCCGGTACCGCGCCCTGATCCTGAAAGAGGCTGAAATTCTTGTCGATGCGGAAACCCCATAGGGAATAAAGAGGAGATTTTCCATGGAATACCTGCCTGCCTGGATGTTTCTTGCACTGACCATCCTTTTGATGTTCGGCTTTCCCGTCACCTTCACGCTCATGGGGACAGCCCTCTTCTTCGGTCTCATAGGGTTCGGCTGGGGCTTTTTCAACCTGCTGCCGCTCAGGATCTGGGGCGTCATGACCAACGTCACCCTGCTGGCGGTTCCACTCTTCGTCTTCATGGGGGTGATGCTGGAGCGGTCCGGGCTGGCTGAAGAATTGCTGGATACGATGGGGCTTCTCTTCGGCCGGATGCGCGGGGGGCTTGCCATCTCGGTGGTTTTGGTGGGAGCGCTTCTGGGAGCCTCCACCGGCATTGTCGGGGCCACGGTGGTGACTATGGGGCTGCTCGCGGTTCCGACGATGCTCAAGCGGGGATATCAGCACGAGCTGGCCACGGGAACCGTATCGGCTTCGGGAACCCTGGGGCAGATCATCCCCCCGAGCATTGTGCTGGTTCTCATCGGCGACATTGTGGGGGTATCGGTGGGGGATCTTTTCATGGGAGCGGTCTTTCCGGGGCTGGTGCTGGTCGGACTCTATATGCTCTATATTCTGCTGGCCGCACTGATCTGGCCCGACAGGGCTCCGGCCCTTCCCCGGGAGGAACTCGACGGCATCACCCCGTTCATGATGTTCAAGCGGATGTGTCTTGCGCTTTTTCCGCCCCTGTTTCTGATGGTGTCGGTGCTCGGCTCCATCTTCGCGGGTGTGGCCTCCCCTACAGAGGCCGCTGCCGTGGGCGCGGTGGGGGCCACCATCCTGACCATCGCCAACGGCCGCTTCAACCTGCAGATCCTTCATGAAGTGATGTATGCCACCATGCAGCTCACCTGCATGGTCTTCATCATTCTGGTGGGGGCCGCGGCCTTCGGCCTGGTCTTCCGGGGCATGGGCGGCGATGAGCTGGTGAGACATTTTCTGGGGGGGATCGCGGAGACCCACGGCAAATGGTTCGTGCTGGCGGTGGTGATGGGGCTGATCTTCGTCATCGGCTTTTTCCTCGATTTCATCGAGATCACCTTCATCCATGTGCCGGTGCTGGCCCCGATCATGATAGAGTTCGGCTTCGACCCGGTCTGGTTCTGCATCCTGATCGCGGTCAACCTTCAGACCTCGTTCATGACACCGCCCTTCGGGTTCTCACTCTTCTATCTCAAGGCGGTGACGCCGCCGGAGATCAGTACGGGGGACATCTATCGAGGGATCATTCCCTTTGTAATCTTCCAGTTGATCGGGCTTTTAATCGTGATCTTTTTCCCGGTTCTGGTCACCTGGCTGCCGACGGTGGTTTTTGCCCGCTGATGCGCTTTCCTGCGGCTCTGTTCCTGTTCAAGCGGGGTTGAGCCGCTTTTGATGGGGTTTACTTCCAAACCAGAAAGGAGCTTGAAGCGAATGGAAAGAAGAGAATTTCTAAAGAAGACAGGTGTGGCGGCCGCGGCCGCGGTGGCATCTACTGCCGTGGCTGCCCCGGCCGTGCTGGCCCAGAAGAAGTACCGGTGGAAGATGGTCACCACATGGCCGCCCAATCTGCCGGTGCTCCAGGTCGGTGCAGAGCGCTTTGCCAAGCGGGTGGAGGAGGTGAGCGAGGGCCGGATGAAGATCCAGGTCTTTGCGGCAGGAGAGCTGGTTCCGGCCCTCGGCGTCTTTGATGCGGTCTCCCAGGGGACTGTGGAGTGCGGCAGCGGCGCAGCCTACTACTGGGCCGGAAAGGTTCCCGCAGCCCAGTGGTTTACCTCGGTCCCCTTCGGCCTCAACGCCCAGGGGATCAATGCCTGGTTCTACGGCGGCGACGGGCTCAAACTCTGGGAGGAGGTCTATGCTCCATTCAACCTGATCGCCAGGCCCCAGGGCAATTCCGGGGTGCAGATGGGCGGCTGGTTCCGGAAGAAGATGGAGACCATAGATGATTTCAAGGGGCTCAAGATGCGGATCCCGGGCCTGGGGGGAAAGGTGATTGCAAAGGCCGGCGGAACCGTGGTGCTGCTGCCGGTGGGGGATATCTTCACCTCCCTGGAGCGGGGCGTCATCGATGCCACCGAGTGGCTTGGGCCCATGCACGATCTCCGGATGGGCTTTTACAAGGCGGCCCAATACTACTACTATCCGGGATGGCATGAGCCCGGGACCTGCCTGGAGGTGATGTTCAACAAGAAAAAATATGATGAACTGCCGGCAGACCTGAAAGGGATCATCGACATGTGCGCGATGGAGACCAACCTCTGGAGCCTCTCCATGTTCGAGGCCGGCAACGGCGCGGCCCTCCAGGAGCTGATCACCAAGCACAAGGTGGAGCTGATCCGCTTTCCCGATCCGCTGCTGGACGAGCTGCGGAAGATGGCCAAGGAGACCATGGAGGAGGAGGCCGAAAAAGACCCGGTGTCGAGAAAGGTCCACGAATCCTTCAAGAAGTTCAAAGAGCAGGTCGGGGTCTGGGGATCGGTCTCGGAGAACGCCTACTACAATGTGATCGCGGATAAGTATTCCCTTAAAGGATGATTGACTTTATCGGCATAACCGGATAAATACCTACCGGTAAACTGTTGTTGAATTCAGCCCCCATGAATCAACCCGTGGGGGCTTTCTGCCTGAAGAAAATGTCATGAACACCCGTGAACGCGCCATACTGACCGCCACCTGCTTCGGCCATTTCCTGAGCCATTTCAACATGCTCGTCTTTCCAGCAGTCCTCCTGCCCCTGGCAGACCGGCTCGGGATGGGAATGGCCCAGACCCTGGATCTCTCTTTCTGGATGTATCTTCTCTTCGGCGTCACCGCCCTTCCCTGGGGGCTGGCCACGGATCGCTGGGGCGCGATTCCATTTCTTGGGCTCTTCTACGGCGGCGCAGGGCTCTGTGCCATAGGGGCCGCCTACTCGATCGACAATCCCGCGATTTTAACTTTATGGCTGGCCGGCATCGGCCTTTTTACGGGGATCTACCATCCCGCGGGACTCGGATGGATCTCCAAGGAGATCGAGCGGGTCAGCCTCGGGATGGCCTACAACGGGATCTTCGGAAATCTCGGGCTGGCCGCGGCGCCGCTGCTGGCCGGGCTGGTCAACTGGCTCTGGGGGGTGAAGGCGGTCTATATTGCGGTGGGCGGGCTAAACCTTGTCGGGGTGCTGCTGATTCTCTTTGCCCCGAAAACCGATCTGAAGCACCTTTCAAAGGAGACAAAGAGCCGGGGAGACGAGAGCGTGAAGGGGTTTGTCATTCTCCTGTTTGCCATGATGCTCGGCGGAATGGCCTACCGGGGCGCGACCGTTACGCTGCCGGCCTATTTCGAGCTGAAAAACGGGGAGATGTTTGCCATGATTTCCGGCTTTTTCGGCGGTTCCCTGTCGGAAAACCTGCTGGCCACAGGCGTCACCTCCTTTATCTATGTTGTGGGAATGCTGGGGCAGTATACCGGCGGACGAATGGCAGAGCGGTTCGAGCTTCGATGGTGCTACTTAATCTTTCATGCGCTCACGGTTCCCGCGGCGCTTTTCATGTCCGCGGCCGCAAACCTTCCCCTGGTCGGGGTCAGCATCTTCTACATCTTCTTTCTGCTGGGGATGCAGCCCATCGAGAACACCATCGTGGCAAGATTCACGCCCAAGCGGTTTCACCATGCCGCGTTCGGGACCAAATTCGTCCTCACCTTCGGGGTCGGCGCGCTGTCGGTGAAGATGGTCAAGTGGATCGAGAAGGCATCGGTTATCGACGACGTTTTCATCGCGCTCTCCCTGATCTCCCTGACCCTTGTGGGCGTCATCGGCCTTCTGATCCGAAAAACCGAGCCCCTGGAGCCATAAGATGAAAGTCTCCTCCCATACCCATCCCGGCAGACGGCGCAAGAACAACGAGGACTGTATCCTGGTGGACGGCCTTCGGGATATCTATATCGTAGCCGACGGCATCGGCGGCCACAAGGCCGGAGAGATGGCCAGCCGGATGGCCTGCGAGGTGGCGCTCGATTTTCTTTCCACCCATGTGAAGCGAGAGGCGACCGATGCCGATATCGTACTGCAGATGGGAGTGGCCTTTCAATCGGTCCACGAGATCGTCAAGATGAGCACCCAGAACAACCCCCTCATGTATGGAATGGGCACGACCCTGGTGTTGGCGGTCCTCAGAAACGGGAAAGCCCATATCGGCCATGTGGGAGACAGCCGGGCCTACCTGATCCGGGATGAGATCCGGCAGCTCACCAATGACCATACCTGGGCCAACTATCTCCTTGACGTGGAGAAGAGATCCCCGGATGAGATCAAGCCCCGGATGCACCATGTGCTGAAGCAGGCTATCGGGGTGACAGAGACCATCGCACCCGATATCCAAACCCTGGATCTTGAAGAGGGGGATATTTTGTTGATGTGTACGGACGGGCTGACCGATATGCTCACCGATGCACAGATCTATACGGTCGTCTCCCGGCATCGGGAGGAGCGGTTCAATGATCTTGCGGATCTGCTGGTGAAAGGGGCCAACAAAAAGGGCGGCAGAGACAATGTCTCCATGGTGCTGGTCCAGTATGAGGAATCCCAGGACCCCTTTCTCCGCACCACCTTCTCCTTCTAAAAACGGATTCAGAGAAGAAAACTGCGGAGTAAATTTCTGAAGAGAAGATCCGCGCGTATCCAACCGGAAAGCGTTGGCACGACCCAGGGCTCTTTCTGAAAGCGATAGATTCCGTTTTCATCCATCTCCATCTCCCGCCGCGCACCGATCCGGTCATCCTGCCAGGGTTTGGTCTCCGGGATTCCGCAGAACCGGGGGCGAATATCGGGCCTGAGCCCTGAAATAATCTTCGGGTCGGAGATAGGCCAGGGGTCCAGAAGCAGCAGCGTCGGCGCTCCGGGAAGAGGCGGAAGCCCTCGTGGGGATTTTGCCCCCGGGGCCCGGCTTCCCGCTCTTCCCTGTACCTTTTCAATGGGGTTGATCCCCCATCCCATGTTCCGGGCAAACCGCCAGACCCGAAGGAATGCCCTCGGAAAACGGCGCCGGGAGAAATCGATCAGCAGCGGCACACGTCGGCAGTCAAAAGCTTTCTTCATGGCCTGTGAAAGGGTCCTGCCCTCGGGGGTCTCCTCGAGGGGAACCCGGTGTTCTGATGAGGCGATTTTAACCCCCCTCAGCAGCAGTGCTCGAGCATCATCTCTCCCTTCATCGGCCAGCGCGCACCATTTTGGAAGCGTCCCGATGAGATAGTCGGTGGGAGTGGTCTCATTGGGGATGATCAACAGCCGAAATCGGTCGGAGATGCGGTGGAGCCATTTCCATGTCCTCCGGATGACCCGTGTCTCCTCGCGCAATTGCGTTTCCAGCGATCCCGAACCTCCGGAAAAAGTCCACGGATAACGGTTGGGCAGTCTCCAGAGGGCTTCTGCAGGGAAGGTTTCGGCCTTTCTCCTGCTCTTTTCCATCAGCCGGCGGAGCAGATTTTCCGATTCGATGATGATCTTTTCCGGGCTGATCTGCTTTCCCCCGATCTCCGGCTCTGTCCCGAAGCCGGGGGAAAAACAAAGATCATATTCTTTTGTCGTCAAAAGGAGTTGGTCCCGGAGCCATTTCAGGTTTTCGGGCTCTTTTTCAAGGGCAAGAAGGGCAGCTTCTTTTTCCATTGACTTCATAGATTATTTTTATCATTTCTTTCCGATGAAGCACAAGAGGAGAATTTCCCTTGATATTTATGGCGTTGTTGATTTATGTTCAGTAGAGGCTATTCCGAAACGATTATCCGGCAGGGGCCGTTGATAAAACAGCGGCTCATCCAGGAGGTATGTCGATGAAACGCAAAAAGGGGGCATTTACAGACAGCGGAGGCGGGAATCCACAGGGGAACTCTGGGGGCAGGTCTGGGAAAAAGAAAGGGATTTTCCCGCGCCTGTTGCTTGGGATCTGGTTGGTTGCACTGACGGTGCTGCTTATCATTCTCTACACGAATATGCCCCAGGGCCGGCCCCCGGTTCCTCCGAAGACCGTTCTTGTCAAGAAGATCGACAAAATGCAGGAGGACCTTGCCCGGGCACATAAGAATCAGGTGACAGTGGTCAGACCTACAGAGGGTGAAGCCCCGGATCCGGGAGATCTTCTCTCTTTCAATGCGCGTCTGAATCGAATGGAGGGGCGCATGGCAGTGATGGACCGCATTGATGAACGGCTGGCCCGTCTGGATGAGGGGTATCATACCTTGGAGAATCTGATCGGCCGGTTGGACCGGCTGGAGTCGGCTGTAGCGGCCGCAGCTCCTGTTTTGGGGCTTAGCCCCTCTCAGGTCGAGGATCTCACAGCAGCCCGGACCGCCCGAGGTAGGACCGGGACCGCAGGAACCGGGACGGGGCAGGCGGCGGAGATGCAAGAGCCCTTCAGCAGACCGGAAACAGCCTCCGGAAGAGAAGAGGCCGAGCCATCCGGGAGACCGGTGGGAGATCTGGCAGCCGCTCTGCCCGGGCCCGAAGGAGAGACTTCTCCGGGAGATCGTATGCGGGATCTTCGTGAACGGGCTCCGGGGCAGAGGCCGGCCCGAGACGCGGATCGAGAAAGGGGAACAGATGCACAGGCTGCACCCTCAGATCGTCCTTCAAGGGAGACCCGGGCCGGAGCAGAAACCGAAGGTACCCGAGAAAGGGGCGTTACCACGCCGGGAGCAACGGCTAGAAGGGAAACCGGAAGAGAGTCTCCAGAGATGGCGTCTGCCGGAACCGGGCCCGGCAGAGAAGGGATCGGAGAAAGGGGCGTTACCACGCCGGGAGCAACGGCTAGAAGGGAAACCGGAAGAGAGTCTCCAGAGATGGCGTCTGCCGGAACCGGACCCGGCAGAGAAGGGATCGGAGAAAGGGGCGTTACCACGCCGGGAACAAGGGTTAGAAGGGAAACCGGAAGAGAATCTCCAGAGATGGCGTCTGCCGGAACCGGGCCCGGCAGAGAAGGGATCCGAGAGAGTGCTGATGGGGCAGGGAAAGCTGCTGCTGAAAGAGTCATTGCCTCCAGAGAAGCGTATATCCAAAACCGTCTGCAGCGCTTGAAGCGTTCGCCAGCGCCGGGTGGAGAGGGGCCAAGACAACCTGCGCGGGGAACTCGATCCGAAAGGCAAAGGGAGACGGGAACGGATGTGGATAAAGCCATCTCCGATCGGGAGGCCTATATCCGCAATCGGCTGTCCCAGCGGGACCATCAGGAGGCATTGAGATTTCCTTCCGATTACCGTCCCAATCCTTTGGGATCTTCCCTTCATGGGATGAGCCAGCGCTTCACCTCCATCTATCTGACGCCCGGAGAGCGGAAGGAGCGAAACCAGGCGGCTCCGGGAATCACCATGTTCCCGCAGAGAGAGCTGGGAAAACAGTAGGCAAATCGAGAAAAGAAAAGCGGTTGGGGCAGAATTGCCGCAACCGCTTTTTTAATATTTTTATTGAATAACTTTTAGACTCTGGTCTGAATTCTGGTCGGGGCGAGAGGATTTGAACCTCCGACCCCTTGAACCCCATTCAAGTGCGCTACCAGACTGCGCTACGCCCCGACACGGGTAACTATATAATACTTTCCAGACGCACTTGTCAACATGTGATATCGGTTTTTTGGAAAAGATTTGGAATTGGAAGATATAGATCAAAAAACGCTCCTTCCGCCCCGGCTTGCCCCCGGAGATCGGGTGGGGATTGCGGCTCCCTCCGGCGGATTTGACCGGGAGGCGCTTCTGGAAGGGTGCGCCATCATTGCGGAGATGGGTTTTGAACCGGTGATTCCGGAAGGGATTCATGCCCGGGAGGGGTATCTTGCCGGGCCCGATAAGCATCGGGCAGAGGGCATTCAGGCGCTTCTTGCCGACCCCGGGATCAAGGCCATATTCTGTGCAAGGGGCGGATACGGGACTCTGCGGATCCTTTCTCTGCTCGATTATCCAAGGATCAGAAATTCCCCCAAGGCGGTGATCGGATTCAGTGATATCACCGCGCTGCTCTATACATTATATAAGGCTTGCGGATGGGTCACATTCCACGGACCCCTGGCCACCACACTGCCTCTGGAGGATTGGGATTCCCGCAACGCCCTGAAAAAAGCCCTCACCGCAAATGAGCCACTTCAGTATGAAATACCCGATGGCATCATGATCCAAGGGGGCCGGGCCCAAGGGCCGCTTTTGGGGGGGAACCTCGCCACCCTCTGCCATCTGGTGGGGACGCCGTTCCATCCCAGCTTTTCGGGCCGGATTCTTTTCCTGGAGGATCGGGGCGAACCCCCCTACCGGATCGACCGGATGCTGACCCAGATGAAGCTTGCCGGATGCTTTGCCGGGATTCGGGGGGTGGTGCTGGGCGCATTTACGGAAGGAGCCCCTGTCGAGGAGGTGATCCGGCTTGTCTCCCAATGCTTTGCGGGAACCGATATCCCGATTCTTGGAGGGATGGCCGCAGGCCATACCCATCCCAATCGGGTATTTCCATTGGGACTTCCAGCTCTTCTGGATGCGGATCGGTCCCTTCTGGAGTACCGGATGCCGGCCACCGCGCCGCGGGAAAATCGGGTCTGATGGATGCTGTTCATAGGCTCATGGAGGAGGGGATTGGGAAAGGGATTTTTCCCGGAGCCGTGCTTCTTGCCGCGGAAGAGGCAGAAATCCGATTTTTTCGAGCCTGCGGGATCACCGATCAAAGAACTCAGAAGCCGGTGACCCGGGAGACGATCTATGATCTGGCCTCTCTGACCAAACCCCTGGCCACGACCCTTGCGGTTCTGCGACTTCTGGAACAAAAAAAGCTCTCCCTCGATCTTTTTATCGGCAATCTTCTGCCGGAACTGAAGGATTCTCCTCTTCAGGAAATCACGATCCGCCACCTGCTGCTCCACCGCTCCGGACTCATCGACTATCGTCCCTATTTCATCCCCCTTTCCGAAGCCCCTTTCAAAAGCCGGAAAAAAATGGTGCATGGCTTTCTCGCGCGAGAGCCTCTGATCCATAAGCCGGGGGCCCGGACTCTGTACAGCGATGTAGGCTTTCTGCTGTTGCAGTGGATTGTGGAAGAGTGCTCCGGAACGCGTCTTGACCGGTTTGTTCAAGAGACAATCTATGAGCCGCTGGGGCTGGCTAAACTTTTCTTTGTGGATCTTCACCGAAATCCGCGACTGCAGCCCGGCATGGGGGAGATCGCGGCCACAGAGTACTGTCCCTGGCGGAAAAGGATGATTAAAGGGACAGTTCATGATGAAAACGCGGATATCCTCGGCGGGATAGCGGGCCACGCGGGTCTTTTTGGCGATGCTGCCGATATCCATCGCCTTCTTCTGGCGCTCCTTCGAGCATATGATGGATTGGAATCGGTCTTCCATCCAAAGACGGTACAGACTTTTCTGGGGCTCCGGACAGATTCAAAACGGCGGCTCGGCTTTGATGCGCCCTCTTTTGGCGGATCGAGTTCAGGAGACTGTTTTTCCCAAAACAGCGCAGGCCATCTCGGCTTTACCGGGACATCCTTTTGGATGGATCTGGATAAAAAAAGGATCATTATTCTGTTGACCAATCGGGTTCATCCCTGCCGCACCAATATGGGAATCCGTCGATTTCGGCCCCGGCTCCACGATCTTGTGATGGAATCTTGGATGAAAAGGGTTGCATAGCAGCAAGGGTTGCGATAAGCTCTCTTTTTGACTTGTAACGGAGAAGAATTTCTGGTAGCAAGATAGATTGCGGATGGGGCAGAATTCCGTCGGAGATATGCCAATGATTGTCGATAAAGAGGTGATATGAGTCTGTTTCTGGATACGATACTGGGGATGTTCTCCAACGATCTTGCCATCGATTTGGGAACGGCCAATACCCTGGTGTATGTGAAGGGCAAGGGGATCGTGCTGAGTGAGCCTTCTGTTGTGGCGGTCCGCACGGACAACCGGATGAAGAACCGGGTGCTGGCCGTGGGGCTCGAGGCCAAGAACATGCTGGGGAAGACCCCGGGCAACATCGTCGCTATCCGGCCAATGCGGGATGGTGTCATTGCAGATTTCGAGGTGACCGAGGCCATGATCCGCCATTTCATCCATAAGGTCCATAACCGGCGGACCTTTGTCCGGCCCCGGATCATCGTGGCCGTGCCCTCCGGGATCACCCAGGTGGAAAAACGGGCGGTGCGGGAGTCTGCGGAATCCGCGGGCGCAAGGGAGGTTTTTCTCATCGAGGAGCCGATGGCTGCCGCGATCGGCGCGGGACTGCCCATCACGGAGCCCACCTGCAATATGGTTGTCGATATCGGCGGCGGCACCACAGAGGTGGCGGTCATCTCCCTGGCCGGCATCGTCTACAGCCGATCCATCCGGGTGGCCGGAGACAAGATGGATGCGGCCATCATCCAGCACATCAAGCGGAAATACAACCTGCTCATCGGGGAGCGGACTGCAGAACTGATCAAGACCTCCATCGGCAATGCATATCCGGACCCCCAGGACCTGGAGACCATCGAGGTGAAGGGCCGGGATCTGGTCTCGGGCATTCCCAAGATCCTCACCATCGACACCGAAGAGGTCCGCAACGCAATCTCCGAGCAGATCGATGCCATTGTGGAGACGGTCAAGATCGCGCTGGAACAGACCCCGCCGGAACTCTCTGCAGATATCGTTGACCGGGGAATCGTACTGACCGGCGGCGGGGGGCAGTTGAAGAATCTGGACAAGCTGCTGCGGGAGGAGACTGGGCTTCCCGTCACCGTTACGGACGAGCCGCTCTCCACTGTGGCCCTCGGCTCCGGTAAGGTCCTGGACAGCATAGAGATCCTCCGACAGGTGGTCATTACCTGATCCGATGTTTTCCAAAAAGACGTTGATTGTGGTGGCCGTTGCCATACTGATCGTGGTCAACGTCTTGGTCCTCTCCATTTCCGGGAACCGCAGATTCTCTTTTACAGGCCCCGGCGGCGTCATCATTTCCGTCTTCGGCCCCTTTCAGGAGATCGCCTCCCGTTCCATCTGGCTGATCAAAGACATCTGGCGTCAGTATTTCTATCTGGTCTCCCTGGCCCAATCCTACGAAATCATGGAGAATGCTCTTGGCGAGGCTCTGGAGAGAAATACCCGGTATACCGAGGTCGAACGGGCCAACACCCGTCTGCGGGACCTGCTCGATTTTCAGAGACAGCGTCCGAATCAGTATCTGCCGGCCGAGATCATCGGCAAGGATCCCTCTCCCTGGTTTAAAAGCGTGGTCATCGACAAGGGGAGCGCGGAGGGGGTCAGAAAGGGGCTGCCAGTGGTCATCTCCAAAGGGATTGTGGGTATGGTGACGGAGACCTGGTTCCATTATGCAAAAGTCCTTTTGATCATCGACCAGAACAGCGCAGTGGATGCCATCATCCAGCAGAGCCGGGCCCGGGGGATTGTAAAAGGTAAATCCGCAGACCGGTGTCGGCTCGATTATGTCCTGCGAAAACATCGGATCGAGGTAGGAGATACCGTGATCTCATCGGGGCTGGATGGCGTCTTTCCCAAAGGACTGCGGATCGGCGAGGTTTCCAATGTGATTCCGGCAGATTCGGGTGTTTTTCAGGAGGTGATCATCACCCCTTTTGTCGATTTTAATCGCATGGAGGAAGTCCTTGTGGTCATCTCTCCGCCGGCCGCGGATGGAGAAGAAACAGCCGCTTCCGGACTGCCGGCGGACCCGGAGAAGCCATGATCGCCATCTTTTTTCTTCTCAACGGATTCCTGCTGACGCTGATTCAGACCTCTCTGCTGCCCCATTTTCCGATCTCCCGGTGGGCATACGATCTTCTCATACCGCTGGTTCTCTATATGATCCTTTTTCATCCTCTGCGGATCAGTCTCCCCGCGGTTCTTGCCGCGGGATTTCTCATGGACAGCCTGTCGGTGGGCCCCTTCGGGGTTTATCTCTCAACCTATCTCTGGCTGCTGGCGGCAGGACGCTGGTTGAGCCGCTTTCTGCACACCGGGAATCGACTGCTGATTCCGTTTCTGATCGCAGGGGGAGTTCTGTTGGAAAACCTCTTCTTTTTTGCCACCTTTCTCCTCTCGGGCCGGGTTCTGGAGCCGCCCCCCGATGCGATGTTCTGGATTTTCGAGCAGACCTTCGGAGCGCTCATTACCGGAGGGATCTTTCTGGCTGGATTTGTCCGTCTGGACCGTCTGTGGAACAAATGGATTGCCCGGCTGTCCGAGAGAAATACATGAGCGGAAAAGGGTATTGAGGAACTCTTTTTACATAAAGATCGAAGATCGGGAATGGTACCGAAGACGCCTGATCGGCTCGATCATCATTGTGGCCGGCGCTTTTCTGGTCATCATTGTCCGACTCTTTCAACTTCAGGCCATCGAAGGCGCAGAATACCGACGACTGTCAGAACACAACTGCATCCGGCTCCAGAGCATTCCCCCCTCTCGGGGACTGATCTATGATGCAAACGGAGAGCTGCTGGTTGACAATCGGCCCGCATTCAACCTCAAAATCGTTGTCAAAGACGCTGATCCGCTGGAAGAGACCCTGGAAAAGCTTGCCGCGCTGCTTGATACTGCTCCTGAAGAGCTGCAGGAGACCCTGAAAAACAGCCGCTCCGTCCCCTCCTATCAGCCGGTTCTGCTGCGTCAGGATATCGACCGGGATGCGGTTGCCGCAATCGAAGTCAACAGCTTCGATCTTCCCGGTGTTTCAGTGGAGATCGAGCCTCGCCGGCAGTATATCTTCGGGGATACTGCGGCGCATTTTCTGGGCTATATGGGGGAGATCAATGAGGCTGAACTGAAGCGGCAGCCCAAAGAACTCGGATACCGGTCCGGAGATCTTATGGGAAAATTCGGTGTGGAAAGGGCTTTTGATGGTTTTTTAAGGGGAAAACCCGGCGGAAGACAGGTGGAGGTGAATGCCTCGGGACAGGTGGTTCATGTGCTGCAGGAGATTCCGGCAAAACCCGGGGGAAACATCTATCTGACACTGGATCGAAGGCTTCAGCAGAAGGCCGAAGAACTGACCCAAGAGATTGCAGCCGTTGTGGTTGTAATGGAGCCGAATCGGGGAGATATTCTGGCGATGGTCAGCAGCCCTTCCTTTGATCCCAACATTTTTTTAGGGGGGCTCTCCAATTCCCAGTGGGAGTATCTGATCGGACACCCCTACCGGCCTTTGGAGAACAAGGCGGTTCAGGGGGAGTATGCTCCGGCCTCCACCTATAAGATCGTTACGGCCATAGCAGGGCTGGAGGAAGGGGTGATCGATGAGAAGACCCGCATCTTCTGTCCCGGCTACTATCCCTTCGGCAACCGGGTCTTCCGGTGCTGGCGGCGGGGAGGTCACGGAACTATGGATGTAAAGAGCGCGTTGAGCCAGTCCTGCGATGTTTACTTCTACCAGGTGGGGCAGAAACTGGGGGTGGATCGGCTGGCCGCGTATGCAAAAGAGATGGGGCTGGGGCAGTATACCGACATTTCCCTGGACAGGGAGTCCCAGGGGCTGATTCCCACCGCGGCATGGAAGCGGAGACGCACAGGCATTCCCTGGATGGAAGGAGAGACCCTTTCTCTTGCCATCGGGCAGGGATATAATCTTGTGACGCCCCTGCAGATGGCGGTTCTGACCTCGGCAGTGGCGAACGGCGGGAGGGTGTTGAAGCCAAGGATCTTGTCTCGCCTGGCGCCGGCCGATCCGGATCTCCCTGCCGAAGCGGCCCCGGAGATGGAGCAAAAGGAGGCTGAGCATTATCTCGAATGGAGCCGGGAGACGATGGATATCGTCCGTGAGGGGCTCTGGCGGGTGGTTAACGGAACCCGGGGAACTGCTCGGGTTTCCCGTCTCGAAGGTGTAGAGATCTGCGGAAAGACTGGGACCGGTCAGGTGGTGAGCCGAAAAACCGGAGAAAAAGAGGTAAAAGAGAACGTCCCGGCCCATTATCGGGCCCATGCATGGTTTGTTGCCTATGCGCCGGCCCAGGCGCCGAAGATTGCCGTTTCGGTGCTGGTGGAAAATGGCGAACATGGTTCGAGTACGGCGGCCCCCATTGCAAGGGAGTTGATTCGCCACTATCTCAAGGTTGACGGATAGAAGCCGATGTTCGATCGAAGACTGATACAATACTTCAACTGGGGCTTTGCCGGGCTGGTCCTGCTGCTCTCGGGGCTTGGAGTTCTGACCCTGTACAGTGCAGTGAGCGGAGGAGATCCTTCACCGGAACAGGTGCTGTATGTCAAACAGATGATCTGGTTCGGGATAGGGTACAGCATCCTGCTGGTCACGATTTTGATCGATTATCGGCGTCTGGAAGGGGGAGCCTATTTCATCTATATCGGATGCATTCTGCTGTTGATTGCAGTTCTTTTTGTGGGCCGGCAGGCCGGCGGCTCCCAGCGCTGGCTGAGCCTGGGATTCATTTCCATTCAGCCTTCGGAGCTGATCAAGGTGGCCATCGTGATCCTTTTGGCCCGCTGTTATTCGAGTACACTTTCCACCGAAGGGCTCAATTTCTATCAACTGTTAAAACCGATGATTCTGGTGGCGGTTCCCTTTTTCCTGATTCTCATCCAGCCGGATCTGGGAACCGCGATGGTGATGATGCTCATCGCTGCTTCCATGACGCTGTTTGTCAAGGTGGAGAAGAAAACCCTTCTGACGATCGTTCTGACCGGGGTCATGAGTGTACCCCTGGCCTGGTTCACGCTTCTCAAATCCTACCAGAAACGGCGGGTACTGACGTTTCTGGATCCGGAACGGGACCCCCTGGGGGCCGGATACCACATAATCCAGTCTAAAATCGCGATCGGCTCGGGAATGATCTCCGGCAAGGGGCTTTTCCTGGGAACCCAGAATACCCTCAGCTTCCTGCCGGAACAGCATACCGACTTCATCTTTGCGGTCTGGGCCGAAGAGTGGGGGTTCATCGGCTCTTTTTTCATGGTCTTTCTCTTCATGCTGCTGATCATCTGGGGGCTCAACATCGCCTATGCCTGCAAGGAGCCCTTTGGAACGATCCTGGCCGTCGGCGTTACAGCGATCATCTTCTGGCAGGTGATCATCAATATCAGCATGGTGATGGGGCTGATGCCGGTGGTGGGGGTGCCGCTGCCCTTTGTCAGCTACGGCGGATCATCTGTGATCACGATCATGATCTGTGCGAGCATTCTGCTCAATATCAGCATGCGGCGGTTTGCCGCGGAGTAAAAATTAAAATGCCGATCAAATGGAAAAAAAAATCTTCGACCCCGGGGCCAGGAGGGATCTCCACCTTTCTGGGGCCCGAGGCCTTCTTCGAAGGAACCCTCACCTTTACGGGAATCGTATGGCTCGACGGACGGTTGAAGGGAAAGATCCGCAGCAAAGAGGGGACCGTGATCATCGGGGAGCGGGCCAGAATCGAAGCCGATGTACGGGTGGCCCGGGCCATCATCAAGGGCGAGTTCCACGGAACCATCGAGGCGACAGAGCAGATCGAGGTCTTTCCCCCCGGCTATGTGACGGGCGAGATCTGCTCCCCGGTCATTGCCATCGATCCGGGCGCGGTCTTCAACGGGAACTGCGGCATGAAAAAGACCACCGCCGCGCCGGAAGAAAAAAAGAGATTGTCAGAAAAACCAAATATACAAGAACCTGACGAGAAAAGCAACATTTTGCAAAAAACCTTTGACAAAATATGAATTCAGATGTTACATACGCCAAAATTTTAGAGCCTTGGCGAGTAACGGAAAAGGGCGAAAATGTTTAACCAACCGGATTTACTGGAGGAAAGCTTATGGTTAATGTAGATGGGTCATTGTTCATACAGATCATTAACTTTATTGTGCTGATCTGGATTCTTAATCTCGTCCTATACCGACCGATCCGGGGAATATTGCGGCAGCGCAAGGAGAAGGTCACCGGACTGGAGCAGAACATCGAGACCTTTCAGGTCGGTGTAAAGGAGAAAGAGGATGCCTTCGCCTCCGGCATCAAGGCCGCCAGAGCCAAGGGGCTGCAGGAGAAGGAAGCCCTGATCCAGCAGGCCCAGGACGAAGAGCGGGAGGTGGTTGCCGGGATCAATGCCAGAGCCCAGGAAGAGCTTTCCAAGGTGAAAGAGAAGATTGCACGGGAGGCGGACGAGGTGCGGCAGACCCTGATGAAGGATGTCGATGCCTTTGCCGAGGAGATCGGCCAAAAAATACTGGGGAGGGCGGTTTAATGCTTCGATGGAGTAGAATTGTTCTGGTAATCGGAATCCTTATGCTGGCAGCAGGGCCTCTATTTGCCGCGTCCGGCGGCGAACCCAAGGGCTGGGTCGCCACCGACACCTACCGGGTGATGAACTTCACGGTACTGGCGGTTGCGCTCTTCTTTCTGCTGCGCAAGCCTGTGGCCAATGGGCTCAATGCCCGGATCGCGGCTATCCGCGAGCAGCTCCGGGAGCTGGAGACCCAGAAGAAGGCCGCGGAGGGAGAGCTGGCCAAGTACAATGAAAGGCTTGCCAAGCTCGATGAGGAGGCCCAGGGGATCGTAGAGGAGTATATCCGCCAGGGGGAAGATGCCAAGGCGAGAATCCTTCAGGAGGCCGAAGCATCGGCCGACAAGCTCGAGGAGCAGGCCAGGCGCAACATCGAAAACGAGTTTACCCGGGCCAAGACCGAACTTCATGAAGAGGTTCTGGAAAAAGCGCTGGCAAAGGCCGAGGCGATCATCAAGCAGAAGATTACGGCCGACGATCAGGAACGGCTCGTTGATGAATATTTAGAGAAGGTGGTGGCGTAAATGAAAAATCTCGCAATCGCAAGGCGGTATGCCAAAGCACTTCTGCTGATCGGGAAGGAGGACGGTCAGGCCGAGACGTACCGGGAGGAACTGGAGGGGATCGCGAATCTGCTCAAGGAGAACAAGGAGCTGGACCAGGCCCTTTCCAACCCGCTGTACGACGCGGCCGGCCGGAGACGGGTGCTGAAGACCGTCATCGAAAACCAGGAGCTGTCCAGGGTGATGAAATCTTTTCTTCTTCTGCTCTTCGACAAGGGGCGGATCGGATTTCTCGACAGCATCAACGACTTCTACGGGAACCTGGCCGATGAGCTGAAGGGTGTGGCTCAGGCCTCCCTGGTTTCGGCCGCGGAACTCTCCGAGGAGACCGTGGATCGGATCAAGAGTGCGCTTTCGAAGCGAACCGGCAAAACAGTGCGTCTGGATGTGGAGCAGGATCCCTCATTGATAGGAGGGATTGTGACGAGGATTGGAGACCTTGTGTTGGACGGGAGTGTGAAGACACAGCTTGTCAATATGAGAGAATCTTTGAAAAGGGGTGAGAGTGTCTAATGGAACTTAGAGCCGAAGAAATCAGTCAGATAATTAAAGAGCAGATCACGGACTACGACAAGAAGGTTGAGCTGAGCGAAACCGGGGTGGTTCTCTCGGTGGGTGACGGAATCTCCCGGGTCTACGGCCTTCAGGATGTTATGGCCCTGGAGCTGGTGGAGTTTCCCGGCGGGGTTCTCGGCCTGGTGCTCAACCTGGAAGAGGACAATGTCGGTGTGGCTATTATGGGCGAAGACACCAAGATCAAAGAGGGTGACATCGTCAAGAGAACCGGCCGGATTGCAGAGGTTCCGGTCGGCGAGCCGGTCCTCGGACGGGTGGTCACCGCGACCGGCGAGCCGGTGGATGGCAAGGGCCCCATCAATGCCGAAGTGACCCGCCGGGTGGAGATGGTTGCCCCCGGTGTCATCGCCAGAAAGAGCGTCCATGAGCCCTGCTACACCGGCTTGAAGGCTATTGACGCAATGACCCCGGTGGGCCGGGGACAGCGGGAGCTGATCATCGGCGACCGTCAGATCGGAAAGACCGCGGTCGCCATCGACGCGATCCTGGCCCAGAAGAATACCGATGTCTACTGTATCTACGTTGCCTGCGGCCAGAAGAAATCGACCGTGGCACAGGTGGTGGCGGTTCTGGAGAAGCACGGCGCGATGGAGTATACCACCGTGGTTTCGGCCTGCGCCAGCGACCCGGCCACCCTGCAGTACATCGCGCCCTACGCGGGATGTGCGATGGGCGAGTACTTCCGGGATCGGGGCCAGCACGCCCTGATCATCTACGATGACCTCTCCAAACAGGCGGTCGCCTACCGCCAGGTCTCCCTGCTCCTCCGCCGTCCTCCGGGACGTGAGGCATTCCCGGGCGACATCTTCTACAACCACTCCCGTCTGCTGGAGCGGTCATCGAAACTTGCCGACAACGCGCCCGAACTCAACCCGATGTATACCGCAGGCGCAGGCTCTCTGACCGCACTGCCGATCATCGAGACCCAGGCCGGCGACGTTTCAGCCTACATTCCGACAAACGTGATCTCCATTACCGACGGCCAGATCTACCTGGAGCCGAGCCTCTTCTTTGCAGGCGTCCGGCCGGCTATCAACGTCGGTCTTTCGGTATCCCGGGTCGGCGGCGCGGCTCAGGTCAAGGCCATGAAACAGGTGGCCGGAACCCTGCGGCTCGACCTTGCCCAGTATCGGGAGCTGGAGGCTTTTGCCGCTTTCGGCAGCGACCTCGACAAGTCGACCCAGCGTCAGCTCACCCGGGGCGCACGCCTGGTCGAGATCCTGAAGCAGCCCCAGTACCAGCCCCTGTCCATGGAGAAGCAGGTGACGATTCTCTATGCGGGAACCCGGGGATTTCTGGATAAGTACCCGATCGATGCCCTCAACAAATACGAGACCGGTCTCTACCGCTTTATCGAGGACCGGTATCCGCAGCTCTTTACCGACCTTGCGGATAAACAGGCCATCGATGACGACCTCGATGCCCAAATGTCGAAGGCATTGACCGAGTATGACGAAGAGTTCAAGGAGACCATTCAATAAAAAGGGCGGAATTTTATGGCGACTTTAAAAGATGTACAAAACAAGATCAGTGCTGTCAAAAAGACAAAGCAGATCACAAAGGCCATGAATATGGTGGCGGCTTCGAAGCTTCGGGGCGCCCAGTCCACGATGGAAGCGTTCCGCCCCTATGCCGGCAAGTTTGCCGATGTCTTGGGAAGTCTGGCCGACAAGGCCGGAGAGGAGGCAAACCCGCTGCTCGTTCCCAAAGAGACGGTCAAAAATGTCCATATCATCTTGAATACATCGGACAAGGGCCTTTGCGGCGGATTCAACACCAATCTCAATGCCAGGGCCGATGCGCTGTTAAAGGAGCTGAAGGCCGAGGGCAAAGAGGTCTCCTTTACAAACTTCGGCAAAAAAGGACGGGACTGGGCCCGGAAGAAGGGGCACACCATCATAGACGAATACCTCGGTGTGGTGGGCTCAAGCTTCGAGTTCAGCGTGGCCTCGATCTCGGGCAGGAAGTTCATCGAGAAGTTTATTTTTGGAACCTATGACGAGGTCTATGTGATCTATTCGGAATTTCAGGGCATGGCCCGTCAGGTGGCAAAGGCGAAACAGCTTCTTCCGATTCCTCCGCTGGAGACCGCAGAGGAGACAAAAGACGATAACGCGCCCTATCTGGCCGAGCATATTGCAGAGCCCTCCGCGGAGGAGCTGCTGGGCGAGATGCTTCCCAGAAGCGTCTATGTCCAGATCTACAGCGCGCTGCTGGAGACATCGACCAGCGAACATGCCGCGCGGATGACTGCAATGGACAATGCGACAAAGGCGTGCAACGACATGATCGAGAATCTGACGCTCGTTTATAACAAGGCGCGGCAGGCGGCCATTACCGCAGAGCTGATGGACATCGTCGGCGGGGCCGAAGCACTCAAAGGGTAAACCGACTTCGATATATGGGAACAGGAGGTCTTTAGATGGCGGAAAATATAGGAAAGGTCACGCAGGTCATGGGACCTGTCGTAGATGTGGAATTCGAACAGGGGAAGCTGCCGGAGATATTGTCCGCGCTGCTGATTACCAACCCGACAATCGACGATACCAAAGACAACCTCGTGGTGGAAGTGGCCCAGCACCTCGGCGACAATGTGGTCCGCACCATCGCGATGGATGTCACCGACGGTCTGGTCCGGGGACAGGAAGTAAAGGATACGGGCAAGCCGATCATGATGCCCGTTGGCGAGGCATCTCTTGGCCGGGTGCTCAATGTGGTGGGCCGTCCTGTGGATGGTCTGGGCCCCGTGAGCCAGGAGAAGATGATGCCCATTCACCGGGCAGCTCCCAAATTCACTGAGCAGGACACCACTGTCCGGGTGCTCGAGACCGGCGTCAAGGTCATCGACCTGCTGGTTCCGTTTCCCCGGGGCGGCAAGATGGGGATGTTCGGCGGCGCAGGCGTGGGCAAGACCGTTATCATGATGGAGATGGTCCACAACATCGCGATGCAGCACGGCGGTATCTCCGTCTTTGCCGGCGTAGGCGAGCGGACCCGTGAGGGGAACGACCTATACCACGAGATGAAGGACTCGGGCGTTCTGCCCAAGGCATCTCTGGTTTACGGCCAGATGACAGAGCCTCCGGGAGCCCGCGCGCGGGTGGCCCTCTCCGCTCTGACCTCTGCCGAGTACTACCGGGACGAGGAAGGCCAGGATGTGCTGATCTTCATCGACAACATCTTCCGGTTCACCCAGGCCGGCTCCGAGGTATCGGCCCTTCTGGGTCGGATGCCCTCAGCGGTCGGTTATCAGCCGACCTTGGCAGTCGATCTCGGCGGTCTTCAGGAGCGGATCACCTCTACGGACAAGGGCTCCATTACCGCGGTCCAGTGCGTCTACGTCCCTGCGGACGACTTGACGGACCCGGCCCCGGCAACGACCTTTGCCCACCTCGACGGAACCGTGGTGCTCTCCCGTCAGATCGCGGAGCTGGGGATCTACCCCGCGGTGGACCCGCTCGACTCCACCTCCCGGATTCTCGATGCCAACTTCATCGGCGAGGATCACTACCTGGTGGCCCGGCAGGCCCAGCAGATTCTCCAGAAGTACAAGGAACTCCAGGACATCATCGCGATCCTCGGTATGGAAGAGCTTTCCGACGAGGACAAGGTGACGGTGGCCCGGGCCCGGAGAATCCAGCGGTTCCTCTCCCAGCCCTTCCATGTGGCTGAGACCTTTACCGGTATGGCCGGAAAGTATGTGAAGATCGAGGATACCATCCGGGCCTTCAAGGAGATCATCGAAGGAAAGCATGATGATCTTCCGGAGCGCGCGTTCTATATGGTGGGAACGATTGAAGAGGCCGTGGAAAAGGCCAAGAAGATGTCCGAAGAAAAATAACCTGGGGGGCGGATTATGGCTGAAAACATTCGACTGGAAGTCGTGACCCCGCAGAAGTCGGTTGTCAGCGAAGATGTCCAGATCGTGGTGGCGCCCGGAACGATGGGAGAATTCGGCGTGCTGGTAGGGCATACACCCTTTCTGACCACATTGAAGCTGGGAACCGTTCGCTACAAGGATGCCGGCGGCACAGAGCGGTACATCTTTGTGAGCGGCGGGTTTGCCGAAGCCCTTCCCGACAAGGTGACGATTCTTGCGGAATCGGCCGAACGCAGAACCGATATCGATGCGGAGCGTGCCCGTACCGCACTGGAACGGGCTCAGCAGCGTCTGGCGGAAAAGCGGGATGACATCGACTTTGTACGGGCCAGGGCGGCGCTCGAAAGAGCAATGCATAGGCTCAGTGTCGCGGAGACGCGAAAAACCATGTAAAAAAGGGCCGTGAGCAGGGCCGGATCGATACCCTTTCGATCCGGTTCAGATCCGGGCCCTGCACCGCGGAAGTTCAAATTCAAAAAAGGGGCGACCTTCTCATCATGATCGGGTCAGCCCCTTTTTTGTTTTGATCTCCCTGGGAATGCGTGAGACAATAAAACTTTGTTTACAGGGATCATGTTCGATCGGAAAGAGGGGTTGCGATGGTTTCGACAAAGAAAAACCGAGGGATAGCTGCTGTGATCCTGGCCGCAGGTCTCGGCACCCGGATGAAGTCCGACAAGGCCAAGGTGCTGCACGAGGCCCTGGGAAAGCCGCTGATTCTTTATGTCGCGGGTACCGCGGCCGCGGTGGCCGACAATGGCATGATAGTGGTGGTGGGGCATCAGGCCGAAAAGGTGGAGGCCGTGGTCTCCCAAGCCTTCGATGCCGGCTACGCCCTCCAGGAGGAGCAACTGGGAACTGGCCACGCGGTCCGCTCTGCCCTGTCGGCCGTGCCGGCCCATGCAAAGCACCTGCTCATCCTCTGCGGGGATGTGCCGCTGACCCGGAAGGAGACCCTGCGCCGCTTCATCGACGACCATATAGCCGAGGGCCGGGATATCTCGGTGCTGGGTGTGCGCCTGGATGACCCGACCGGGTACGGAAGGCTGATCTTCGACGGAACCGGGGAGATCACCGCCATCGTGGAGGAGGCCGATGCAGATGACGAACAGAAGGCCATCCCCGATGTCAATACCGGGATCTACTGCATCGACCGGAGTATCATCGAAGAGGCCCTTTCCGCGATCGACGCGGACAACCGGCAGGGGGAATACTACCTGACCGACATCATCGAAGTGGGCCGGGGGCGGGAATGGAAGATCGGTGCGACGGTCGCGGATGACCCGGACGAGTTCGTCGGCGTCAATACTTTGGAAAATCTTCGATATGTTGAGAAAATCCTATCTCTAAAAGCCGGGAAAATCGCTTGACTTTGCCGGATATGAAAGTTTATAGTAATCACCGATGAGGTGAAAGTTTCGGATGTGAAATCGGTCTTTGTACAGAGCAAAGGGTTGTGACGCTGAAACGGCGAGTTTACCGGTTTCAAATGGCAGATGCAAAAGGAGACGTTTCCCGCGGGATCGACGGCAGTATCTGCCGAAAGACGCGGATATAACCATGAATCGTTACTCTATCAGCAGAGAACCTCTTTTGCATATGCTGAAAAAACATAATTGATTGGCGGTTGACGCTCTACCGGCAATAAGCCGGATAAACCCGGATAAATCCGGATCGGGAGATTGCGTCGGCCATATGCAAGTTATTTTTCAAGGAAAGAAGCGATGCCCCCTCGTTTTGAAAAGAGGCAGTTTGAAAAGAGGCAGAAGGATCGACGAAAAATCGAATCCCTCCCCTTTTCA
>JAABSP010000008.1 GCA_011390345.1 Desulfobacteraceae bacterium | reverse complement strand
CTCGTGGATGTTCGACAAAAAGGGGTATATTGCCATTGAAAAGTCGGCCGCGAGCGAAGAGGCCGTGATGGAGGCCGCACTGGAGGCTGGTGCGGAGGATATCCGGGAGGATGAGGAGATCTTTGAGGTGATCACCGCGCCCGAGGATTTCGAGACCGTGAAAGAGGCCATCGATGGGGCCGAGATCCCCTATACCGAAGCCGAAGTGACACTGCTGCCCCAGACCACCACCGATCTTTCCGGCAAAGAGGCCGAGCAGATGATCCGGCTCATGGAGGCGCTGGAGGATTGTGAAGATGTCCAGAAGGTATACACCAACGCGGACATCCCGGAAGAATATGCAGCCGCATGAGGAGTAGCCGCCCTTAGAAGCGGGGCATCCATCTTATTCGAACGGATTCGAACGGATTCGAACGGATTTGAACTGATTCAAAAACTCCGGCCCGGAGAAACCTGTGCCGGAGTTTTTTTACGACCCCTTTTGGGGAAATCCGACGGGCAGCGGCAAAATCAATCCCCGATCATCCGGCGCACCGCATCCAGAGCCGGAACCCGCACGGATTCAGGAACCTTCACCTCTCCGGAGAGGTTCTCAAGGCTGTTGGCCACATCCTCCAGGGTGATCTTCTTCATGTCGGGGCAGATCATGGCAGGGGAGACCGGATAGAATATCTTGTCGGGAGCGGCCTTCCGGAGCGGATAGAGAATCCCGTTTTCCGTGCCGATGATAAAGGATTTCTCCTCAGCACTGGCCGCATGACGGATCATGCCGGAGGTGCTCATGACCAGGTCCGCAAGTTCCAGCACTTCGGGCCGGCACTCGGGATGGGCCAGAAAGAGTGCGTCGGGATGGTCGGCCTTTGCCCGCTTCACCTCATCGGTACTGAGGCGGTCATGGATGGGGCAGTACCCCTCCCAGAAATGGATCTTCTTCTCCGTATGCCTGGCTGTGTACTTTGCCAGGTTCCGGTCAGGAGCCATTAGCACCTCATCCGCATCGAGCCGGTTGACCACCTCCACGGCATTGGCCGAGGTGCAGCAGACTGTGGAGAGGGCTTTGACCGCGGCCGGAGAATTGACATAGGTGACTACCGGCATGGGGCCCAGCCGGTCTAAGGTGGCCGTCAGTTTTTCAGGTGTGATCATATCGGCCATTGGGCATCCCGCATCCTTTTTCGGCAGAAGCACCACCTTCTCCGGAGAAAGGATGGACGCGGTCTCGGCCATGAAATGGACCCCGCAGAAGAGAATCACCTCGGCACGGGTCTCCGATGCTTTGATGCTCAACTCCAGAGAATCCCCGCAGAGATCTGCGATATCCTGGATCTCCGGGGGCTGGTAATTATGGGCAAGGATGACGGCCTTCCTTTTTTCCTTCAGTTCACGGATTTGTTTCTTTAATTTATCCATATTTCAGTTCCTTACGATTCTATACGGCCGCCTGTAGATCGAAACGGCGGCGGGATCTCGGAATTGGTGATTTCCGAAAAAGAATTTACCCAAACATGCCAAGAGAATCAACACCGGCAATCCTATATCCGGATTTTTCCAGAAAATACGACCTGCCGGAGATCCAATCCTCCAACCAACGTCCAGGAAAAGATATCCGCTTGAAAACAATTCATTTAAACCGTCAGATCAAAGGGCAGATCCGAAATATCCCTGAGCCGCTTGCCGGATACCAGGATTTCAACCGTTTCGATAACAGCGGGATTTCCATCCTCTATTGCTGCCGCCTCCAGCTCCGGAAGGGCAAAATGGTAGACGCAGTCGATATCGCCTGTGCCCATTGCAAGGGAGGATATCCGCTGAGGATAGGGTTCTGCCGTCACGATCACGATGTGCGGCGTGTTCCCCTTCCGGTTTCGGATGAGGTTCATTCCCTCGGTTCTGACATTCTGCGCCCGGTCGCTCCTGATGCTCCATTTGCAGGATATGCTGGCATGAAGGATCGGCTTTTGTGAATTGGCCTTCCGAAAGGGCGTCAACCTTGCCACATCCATTTCTTCCGAAAGGATCGACTTGTGCCGGTTGATCTCATCATCCCCAATGGGCTCTCGTCCGATAACGATATCCGGGGCAATGAGATAATCGCCCATGAATGATCGAAGCTCCTTATTCGCTAGCAGCGCTTTGATGGTGATGAGGTGCTCATACTGCTCAAATTCCTCGATCCTTGTACCGATACTAAATTGCCATTTCCCGGGGCGCAGGTGGTGCAGCAGTTTGAATGCCTCTTCCAGATATTCCGCTGTGACCTTTTCAAAGCGCTTTCCGCTGGTCTGACCCGAAACCTTCTTTTTGCATACCGGATAATCGAGTTGTTTCAGAATTCCTTTTGCCAGCGAAACGCTCAATACACTATGCTTGTCCGCATTGTTCGGCACGCCCTCCCGATCGACATGGAGGATCTGGCTACAGAGCTTCCGGTGGTATTCTTTTCTCAGCGCTTTCATCGAGGTCTATCGGCCATCCTCTGTTCCGGGCTTCCTGAACCCGATCACATACTCCTCATGCATCCGGGCTTCAATGCCAGTATTGTTCTTCCGATTCCATCGCGCAGGCATCATCCGCTTATCCCGATCCAGTTGCCGCACCCCCGTATGAACATGCTCGAAACCGACCGCTTCCCCGATCTCCCGGAGGCAGTGGTGGATCTGGATGTCGATGCCCCGGATCACCGAAGTTCCCACCACCACGATTGCGGCACATCCGGGCCTGAGAACCCTTTGCATCTCCGAAAGGCTCTCCGTCATCTCCGAATAGTAGCGATGCAGCACCTTCCCCTTTTTGGCATCGGCAGCCGATAGATGATGGATCATCTTTTGGGTATAAGAAGGCATGGGCAGATATTCGATCCCCGTAGTCGCATCGCCGCCGATATAGCCGCGCCGAAGCTGGCTCAGATGATCCACGGCGTATCCCAGCCAGACCAGCGAGAATTTATGCGCCCGCATGTAGTCGATGGCATTGCTGGCATAGGGCGGGGAGGTGACGATCAGGTCGATGCTGTTTTCCCCAAGGGGCAGTTTCCGGGAGTTGGCTTCCAGAATGGTGGATTCGGACCGGCCCTGCCATTTCATATTCTTGAGGTTCTTCTGCAGCCGTTTTCCGAACTCTTCAAGAGGGGAATTGGGAACTTTGTCCGTGACCCGATGGGGACGGGTGTGGGCAAGATCCCGGGCCATTGAAACCCCGCCCGATTTGGTTATGATGATGGAAGAAAAGGTGAGGGTAAAGAATGCCCGTAATGCGGGATCTTCGATCCTTTCGATCTCCCGGATCAACGCGATCAGTTCGAGCTGCGTATGGGGAGCAAACCAGTAATCCACAAAGGATCTGGTCTTTTCATCAAATCGTTTTTCAAGGGCTTTCTGAAGCGTTTCAGGTTGTTGAGATAGCCTTTGCCGGACCCTTTCCAGGAATTCGTGGCCCCGGATGCCAGCACTCACGGCCCGGGCCGCGATCAGCTTTGCCTGCCCCAGCCGGATAGAGAGCGGGTCGATATCGGTTCCCACAGCCGCTCTTCCCAGAGCAACGGCCTCCAGAAGCGTTGTGCAGGAGCCCATCATGGGATCGAAGACGATATCGCCGGGTTGGGTCAGTTCCGCAATAAACGCATGGGGCAACTGGGGTGGAAATTTTGCCGGAAACGCGTGCCAGGAATGGAAGATGTTGGGACTTTTCTGCCCATGAAACCCAAGATCTCCCTGAAGCAGACCCAGCATCCGGTCCGCATAAGACCCATCTTCTTCATCCGCACGGGGCAGTTTCAGCGGAAGCTCGACCTGCAGCATTTCACTCATCCCTTCTCTTGTATCATACCGGTATCATACCGGACAAAAAAAATGGGAAATCAGCTTATTCGTCAAGCTGAAGCAGATCTGCACCAGCGGGAATATCCAGCCGGAAAAGGGTGTCGTTTAAATCCTGGTGAAATTCGATCCGGCTGAAGATGATCCGGGTTTCGTCTCCATAGGCATTGTAGGTGATGATCTCGGTAATATCGGCCTCCTTTTGGGAAACCAGCAGGAGGATGGACGCGATATCGAACTTCTTCTCCCTGGGAATCAGATTGAGCCGGTAGAAATCCGGATCAGTCGAATCCTGAAGGGCAATATAGAACCTCTCCCGGATGACGCGGATATCCGATAGAAATCCACCCCCTTTGCCCTCGCCGAAGTAGATGGCAGCATCTCCTACCATCACCTGATTGTCCAGGGGCCGATGCACCCAGAGGGTCTCTCCGTCCGTAACGATCACCTGGGGCTCCGGGGAGTCATAGACCCATCGCATCTTTCCCGGAGGCTCTACCATAATCGTACCGTCGGCAGTATCGGTGATCTCCAAAGCCTCTATGGTCGATTCCTGATCAAAATGGGCCGAAAATGGAGATTTTTGATATCGCTTCTCAATCCGATCCAGGATCATATCCACAGAGGGGGGTTCTCTCTCACCCATCGCTGCCGGAGTCGCTTCAGACTTTTCCGAAATATCGGATGGAAGCGGAAGCCCTTCATTCGCGGGCTTCTCCAATCCCGATCCAGGGGAATCTGTCGCAATTTCTTTTGCCGTTTCTATGGTAGGTTTTACCGCTTCCGTGGCAAGTCCATTCCCTTCTTCCTGTGCCGGCACTCCAGCCTGTCCAAGAAGCGAAAAGGCCAGGAAAAAGAGCATCCAACGCTTTATTTTCATCTGTGATGTTCCTCTATGTTAAAAAGTGCGGATGCCGAAGGCAACCAGCTTCCTGGGGAGGGTCTCGTCGAGGTTGTTGATCTCCTCTTCATAGAGTTCGATCATGTTGAGGCCGTACCGCCGGTAGATTTCCCTACGGCTTTCCGCGACGGAGGCCGCCTCCGGACTTCCGTAGTATTCGATATAGACATTTCCATTGGGCAGATAAAAGGAAGAGAGCAGCTTCTCATCCACCGGAAGCCGTCTGCCGTAGACGTGGACGATCCCGACCATATAGAGCCAGTTGTCCAAAAGAATCTCCTCCTTGGAACCGACCAGATGGCCATCTGCGGCCCGATACCGGGGCACAGAGGCCGGGACGGCCCGGCTGTCCGTATCCGTGGTGATCCGACGGCCCCCTTCGTTGCGGGTCATCCGCCAGGTCCGCTCCCGTCCCTCCAGGCGAAAGACCTTGCCGTCGATGGCCGATTTTTTTTCATGAAGAGAGGGCGCATCCAATTTCTTCAATGCCTCTTTCTCCTGCCCATCCGCTTCACTATTTTGAAACTCCCCTTGATGAAAGCGTCCCTCTTTCCGGCTGCCGTCCGGGTAGGTGATCGAGCCGAATCCGTGGAACCGGTCCGACTGGAACCCGCCGTCATAAGCGGTCCCATCGGGAAGGAAAAGGCGGCCCCGGCCATCATACTTGTCATCATTGAAAGTCCCCTCATACCGGGTCCCATCCGGATAGGTGATGATCCCGTGGCCATTGCACCGGTTTTCGGCGAACTGCCCCTCGTATCGGGTCCCGTCGGGGAAGGTGAGGGTTCCCTGGCCATTGGACCGGTTGTCGGTAAACTGGCCGTCATATCGGAAGCCGCTGGGAAAGTTCATGGAGCCCTGGCCGTGCCGTTTGTCGCGGAAGAACTGCCCTTCGTAACGGGTTCCATCGGGATAGGCCATCACGCCCTGACCGTGGAACTGGCCGTCCTTGAAACCGCCCTCATATCGGGTCATGTCCGGATAGGTCAGGATGCCGTGGCCGTTGGATTTGTTATCCGCGAACTGCCCCACATACCGGAAGCCGTTGGAGAAGGTCATCACCCCCTGGCCGTGGCGCCGGTTCTCCTTGAACCGTCCGATATACTTGGTCCCGCTGGGATAGGTCATGATCCCCTGACCGTGAAATTTTCCCTCTTTGAACTGCCCCTTGTACCGTCTTCCATCCGGAAAGATGGCCATTCCATGTCCGTGAAGCTTATCACCCTTGAATTGACCTCGATATTCGGTGCCCTCCGGGGTATGGCGGACCTCCTGGCGATGGAAGCCGAAATCCCTGAGCTGACCCGCAAAATTCTCCTCTTCCGTACCGTTTGAAGCGTTCGGCGCTTCTGAGCGAGCGATCTTTATCCGATTTTTGATATCCGTCCCTCTTTGAAATATCGATGTCATACCGCCTCCCGGGCAAAAGGGGTTACAGGAACCTCTCTTTTTATTTCACATTGTGGCGGAATAAGTCAATAGGGGATGGAGCGGATCTCTTTGGCTGAGACTTCCATCCGCTCGACACCTTCTTGAGCCGGGATGAATTTCCGATATATGGCCCAGGCCATATCATCGATCATCCCGATCTTTTGCCGGGTATCCGCGATATCGATATGCGGCATTCGCCCCCCCTGGAGGATGAGGATCTCCATATTATATGCCTGCCGCTTCCGCTCGAAATCTTGTGCCCGGTTCAACAGATGGGTCAGATAATGCTTCCGCAGAACCAGTTCTTCAAAGATCGTCTCATCATCGGCATCCTGAGCAAGCTCTTGCAGAAAATCCAAAGAAAAAAGGATCGGCGCGGCATCCGCTTGGGTTGCCGGCGCGATGGCTGTGATCAGTCGGCAGAGAAAGGATAGACGGGATTCGGAAAAGAGGAGCCGGCTGTTGCGAATCTCCACCTTAAGAAAGGCTTTGATGAGTTCATCGGCATATCCATCGATGGCCGCGATCAGCCGGGGATGGGGAGAATTTTGGATGTGGAGCCGGTGGATGAATGCGGCCGCAGCCGATCGATCCATCCGAAGGGAAAGGGTTCCCCCCTTTCCTCCGAAATCGAGGCGAATGGAGGGCTCTCGCCGACCAATGGACTCGATGATTTCGGCCTCATCCGCCTCAGAAAAGCCGGCCTCGGCCAGAAAAGGCTCGATAAAAATCTGCAAAGGGAGATCCGGAAAGAGGATCAACTCGATGAGCGAATCGACCTCGGCTCCCGCGTCTTCCTCTAGGATGGCAGATAATTCTTCAGCCGTTGAAACACCGAAGGTGGAATCGATATATTTGATTATCTCCACATCGAGGGTCAGCCCCTTTGCAAAATAGTCGCAGAGAAGGTCTGCAAACCTGCTGCAGAGATCAATTGGCTTTTTCATCATCGATAGATATAGGGCCGCATCATCATTGCAATCTGTTCTTTCGGAATAGCGCCCGGCTGGGTGCGTTTGACCTGCCCCTTATCGAAGATCATCAGGGTCGGCACGCTCATCACCTGAAACCGGGAGGCTGTCATCTGATTCTGATCCACATTGAGCTTTCCCACACGCACTTTTCCTTTCCATTCCGAAGCCAATTCACCGACCGCGGGGATCACCGTCTTGCAGTTGGGGCACCAGGATGCCCAGAAGAGCAGCAGCACCGGCAGGGGGGATTTTATCACCTTATCTTCAAAATCCCGGTCCGACACCATCAGAGGCCGACCGTTTTTGAGAACATCGGTCAGCACATCAGAACCGCACCGGCCGCATTTGGCCGTCTGTCCCACCCGCGCCCGGGGAATCCGGTTTTTTGTCCCGCAGATGGTACATCGCAAGAGATATCCGTCACTGGCCATACATAACCCTCCATCTCAATTCCGTCTGTTGATCCTTCATTTCAGCAGAGAACCTGATCAGAGAACCATTGAAGGTCAAGAGTGAACAATAGTCGCTTTTTTCCAAAGATTCAAGGCAGGAAGGCAAAAAAAACCGTCATGCCGGTTTTTTGGCACAACGGTTTTTTCTTTGCACTACAGGCCGGCCTTTTTTGATCCGGCATCGGAAAAAAAAGATGTTCGGCCTTATGTTTTTCGAAAAAAGGGACGCCGCACGGTTGCCTTTCGCGCAGGCTTATAGGGCGCTTTGCTCACCGGGTTTTTGGAGAAGAGGCTCGTTACAATTCGAAAGGCATCCGATGCAATGGCCGCATATCCGGCCAAGCCGCCTGTGGAGGAGCCTGAAGAGGAAACAATTTGCGTGAGGTTGTCCCCCAGGACACCCAGCATGGTCTCCACCTCCATAACGCTCGCCTTCAATCCAAGGCTCAGATCATTGATATTTTGGACCAGAATCGGAAGCAGCGCGATCCCTTCGGTGATGCTCTTCTCGTTCATATCCACCAGCATGTCGATGCGCTGGGTCAACATATTGAAATTTCTCAGGGTGATGATCAGATAGAGCGCTGCGGCCCCGATGAGCAGCACCACAATGAAGAGCGTGACAAAGAAAAAGAAAAGCCCGAGTTGGTATAATGAGACGGTAAATTCCATAACATCAGCTTCGCCGGCCGCCGGTTCTCGAATCATCCCCCACATCCCGGACAGCGTCTGCGCATTTCTGCTTTGCATCCCAGATCTGCTCACCCTTGTCCCGCGCGGTATCGATCATCTGTAGCCGGGCCTCCTCGATCCGATTTTTGGCATCATCGATGCTGTCCCGGATGCTGTCGAAAGCGCTTCCGGTTCTGCTGACAATATCCTCACGGGTCTTTTTTCCCGCCTTGGGAGCAAAGAGCAATCCCACGGCAGCACCGATGGCAGCGCCGATGGTCAGGCCCCATGCCGCGTTCCTTGCCGACTCTCTCCTTCTCTCCTCCCTGGCTCTTTCGGTCCATGATCTGAAAAACATGAAGAACCTCCTTGTTCTTGATGGTCATTGTTGATGCCAAAATTCATTTTGATCAGCATATCGGCAGAAAGGATGAATGTCTATGGGGGTTATGCTGTATTCTATGTGGATGAATACCTTATATTTCTTAAAAGCCGTTCATTTTTCCAAGAGAAAACCGATATTCCATGTAGACAAGTGGAAAAAATTCTGTTAAGGAGACGATGGATTGAAACGGTGAATGACTCGGGATCAGATACTTATTGACAACCCCAAACCCATCGAGGACAGAGAATGCAAGGAGAGCGGATCTTACTAGCTCGTAAGGAGCCCTTTTCCAGCAGAAAAAGCGGTTTATTCCATGACATCATCATCTTTTGCATAGCCCTTTTTATTTTCATCTGGGGGTACAGCCTTTATGAGTACTGGCATCTCCAGGATGCGGTCGCGATCAAGGTAAAGCTGGAATCGGTCGTGGAAAACCAGCAGGACAAAATATCCCTCCAGCAGCAGCGGATCAATAATCAGCAGAAGCACCTCGAAGACTTTGCCGAGCAGGTCAATTCGCTGAAACTGAAGCTCATCGTTTTGAACCGTATGGAACAGGAGATCCGAAAGGTCTCCGAGTTCGTTAAAAAAGAATCCCCCCAGTCCCTCGAGGGGATTGGCGGCTCCATCCCCCTCGATCTGGACGGCAGCATCGATCTGACCAAGGATCACCACCGGATCATCCGGGAGATCTACGACCAGATCGGCCAGCTCGACACCTCTCTTGCCGATCAGGAGGAGGGCTTAAAAGCCCTGCTGAATGCCTTGAACCGTCAGCGGGATCTTTTGAATGCCACTCCTTCCATCTCTCCCGTAACGGGCCGGGTCACCTCCACCTACGGCATGCGCGCCTCCCCCTTCACCGGGGAGCGGGAGTTCCACGAGGGGCTCGATATCGCTACGGGCCACGGTGCGCCGATCCGGGCCGCGGCCCACGGAAAGGTGGTCTTTGCCGCGTATGACGGCTCCTTCGGAAATGTGATGATCGTCGACCACGGCTACGGAACCCGCACCCGATACGCGCACATCTCGAAATTCAAGAAGAAGCTGGGGGACCCGGTCAAAAAAGGAGAGATCATCGCGCTCGTGGGCAATACCGGCAGAAGCACCGGCCCCCATGTCCACTATGAGGTCTCCGTCAACGGAAAGCGCGTCAATCCGAAAAAGTATATCGTTCACTGAAGAACGGAGAAAGACGCGGGGCCGGGATGCCGGCTTCCCTCGGCCCCGCAGGACGGTAAATCCATTTTAAAAGTAGTAGTGGATGCCGATCCCGAGGCTTTCGATGTCCCGCTCGTAGAACTGCCCGTGAGGAGAGTTCCCGGTATAGTATTCGATCATGATCTGAAACCGGCTTCCGGCCCCCCCTTCCTGCCCTTCGAACTGCAAGCCCCCCCGGATCGAGATATCCGAATCCCAGTCGTTCTCCTCCCACTCCTGGATATCTACCCCGATGAGGGGCCGGACATGCCGGCCCATCCAGGTCTGCGGGCTTCTCAACTCCAGGCCGTACTGGAGGGATGCCGGTTCAAGGTCATCGGGCTCATGGCGGATCAGGTATCCGCCGCCGCCGTACACCCGCAGCCATTTCCAGGGCTCATAGGAGAGCTTCAGATCGAGGGCCTCATAACTGAGATTGACCCGATCCACCCGGTTTCTCAGAAGATACTCATCTCCGAGATGGGAACTCTGATGGAAGATCCTGAAGATCGTTGAAAAGCCGTCCCACCGGCAACTGAAGGGAAATCCGACCCAGTAGTCCGCATTGACCAGATCATTGGAGTCGGCATCGAGATTGAAGATGGCAAATACCCCGGCCTGGATGTTCAACTGCCACAGGCCGTTTAAAAAATTGTCTCCCCGAAAGATGCCGAAGGTCTCCCCGAAGCTCGTGGCCCCGACGCTCTCCAGTTCCTCGTCATCCATATAATATTGGTAGCTGGCCGAAAAATGGGGCCAACGGGGATCCGCGATCAGAGGGGAGAAGAGCCTTTTTCCCGGAATGACCGCGGACGGCTCCCCTCCCCTCCCTCTTTCAATCTCTTCGGTCTCCGCTCCGCTCGCTGCGGAAAATAAGACCAGAAAAAACGCCAACATCCAGCATCCGCTCTTCAAGCTCAATCTCCTCATAACCTCTCTCCTTTTTAAATATTTTTACGGTTCTGCCTTCACCTTCATCCTCTCTATTTTTACGCCACTCGGCCCGGGAAAGCAAACATTTGCGGGATTCATCCGGTTTCGACACGCTTTCTTTTTCAGATAAAATATGTTTAAATAGGGGGAATGGCAGAGAAATGGAGAAATATCCACCAACACCATCCAAAAGGGAAGAAGGAGAGAAGCCATGATCGTATCCATCGGAGAAATCCTCTTTGATCGGTTTCCGAATGGAAAACGGATGGGCGGGGCCCCCTTCAATTTTGCCTTCCATACCCATGCGCTTGGGTTTGAAACCCGATTTATCAGCCGCGTGGGCAAGGAGAGCAACGGAGAGGAGATCCTCTCATTTTTAAAGGCGAATGGATTCGACGCAGAGTACATCCAGATGGATGAGGATCACAAAACCGGCGAAGTGATCGTGACCGTAAAGCCCGACGGCAGCGCATCCTTCGACATCGTCCGGGATGTGGCCTATGATCACATCACTTACTCCCCGGATCTCTCCCCGATGCTTTCCCGGGCTGATCTCATATATTACGGCACATTGATCCAGCGAACCGATCACGGATTCCAAAACGTCCAGAAGATGCTGGCAGATCGGGGGGAGAAGACCCGGACCCTCTACGATGTCAACCTGCGGCCCGATTGCTATAACCGCAAGATCGTCGAAGCCTCCCTGGACCAGTGCCATATCCTCAAGCTCAACGATGAGGAGCTGCCGGCCATTCGTGGGCTGCTCTCCTTTGGCCGCGGGGATGACGCGTTTATCGAACATCTTTTTGGAAATTATCCCATCGAAATGATCTGTCTCACCCTTGGCGGGGCCGGCAGCCGCCTCTATACGGAAAGCGAGAGGGTCGAGGCCGAGCCGGAAAAGGATCTGAAGATTGTGGATACGGTGGGCGCGGGCGACGCATTTACCTCGGTTCTGGCCATCGGAATTCTAAAGGGGTGGCCCCCGAAAAAGACGCTGGAGACCGCCACCCGGTTCGCCAGCAAAATCTGCAGGATACAGGGGGCAATTCCGGAATCACAGGATTTTTATCGGGACTTTTCCTCCATCTTTTCATAATCAAAGGAACGGCAAAAAAGGGTTTTTTTATGCAAGGTCTTCTAGAGAGCATCATCCCCAATGATGAGAAAAGGGATTTCAAAGAGTTCATCTCCATGCTCACCCAGCAGGAGAAAAAACTACTGCTGCGAAACGATATCATACTTGCCTTTGAACGCTTCTGCGACTCCCAGGGCAAGGAAGAATCCTATAAAACAACATCCGAGACCGTTCGCTTTTTGAACAAGGTACAGGATCTTTTTATCCTGGAATCCTACACCGTCATCTCCTATCGACACGCGCTGGCGCGCTATCGGCTCCTGATGCTTCGAAATGACGCGGAATATATGGAGGAGATATCAACAGATCAGTACCTCGAGTTCAAGGACCGCTATTTCGGCGGAGGGTCTGCAGAGGATCGGATGCGGCATCTGCACCTCGACTTCAAGCCCTTTTACGATTTCTCCCCCTCCATCCGGGACCCTAAGAAGCTGGGCAACGGCATCCGTTTTTTAAGCCGCTACCTCTGCAGCAACATCTTCCAGCATCCCCGGGAGTGGAAGCGCAAAAGCTTCGACTTCATCAAGCTCCACAAGTACAACGGGACACAATTGCTTATCAACGGGGATATCATCGAAAATTTCAGGCACTGCCTGAACGAGATCGAGAAGATGATCGCCCGCCTCGAAACCCTGCCGGCCCAAACACCTTACAATGAGGTGGCTTCGGACATGAAAAAAGCCGGGTTCGAGCCGGGCTGGGGAAACAGTGTGGGCCGAATCGTCGAGAGCATGGAGATGCTCAAGGAACTCATCGACGAACCCACGGATGTGATGCTGGAAAGCTTTCTCTCCCGGGTGACGCTGCCGCTGATCTCCAAGATCGCGATCCTCTCTCCCCACGGCTGGTTCGGTCAGGAGAACGTACTGGGAAAGCCGGATACCGGGGGGCAGGTGATATATATCCTGGATCAGGTCCGGGCACTGGAGAAGTATCTGGAAAAGGAGATCGCCCTAACGGGCCTCGACATCAAACCCCAGATCATCGTGCTGACCCGGCTCATTCCCGATGCCGGGAATACCTCCTGCGACCAGCGAAAGGAGAAGATCCACGGCACGGAGAATGCATGGATTGTCAGAATCCCGTTTAGGGATCAAAACCAGAACGTGATCCGCCACTGGATCTCCCGCTTCAAGATCTGGCCATACCTGGAGCGGTTTGCCAGCGATGCCGAGACCGAACTGATGCACACCTTTCACGGAAGGCCCGATCTGATCATCGGCAACTATTCGGACGGCAATCTGGTGGCCACTCTCCTTTCCGACAAGATGAATGTGATCCAATGCACCATCGCCCACGCTCTGGAGAAATCGAAATACCTCTTTTCGGACCTCTACTGGCAGGATATGGAGAGGGAGTACAACTTCTCCATCCAGTTCACCGCAGATATTCTGGCCATGAACAAGTCCGACTTCATCATCACCAGCACCACGCAGGAGATTGTGGGAACCGAATACGAGATGGGGCAGTACGAATCCTACCAGTTCTTCACCATGCCCCAGCTCTATCAGGTGGTGAGCGGCGTCAATCTCTTCGCGCCCAAGTTCAATGTCATTCCCCCTGGTGTTGACGAGCAGATCTACTTTCCCTATACGGCTGCGGATCAGCGGATTCAGCACCAGACCCGGAAATGGGAGGGCCGCCTCTTTACGGATAGTTCTGATGAGATCTACGGACAACTGGATGCGCCTGAGAAGCCGCCGATCTTCACCATGGCCCGCTTCGACAAAATCAAAAACATCACCGGGCTCATCGAAGCCTTTGGCATGAGCCGGAAACTGCGGGAGAAGTACAACCTCGTCTTTGCGGCCGGAACCATCCATCTGGATGAATCCCAGGACGAGGAGGAGCGGGAGCAGATCCGCCAGGCCTATGCTCTGATCGACCAGTATCAACTTCAGGGAAGCCTCCGGTGGCTGCCGAGCATTCCCAAGCTGGAGACAGGAGAGGCCTATCGTGTAATTGCGGACCGCAAAGGCTTTTTTGTCCAGCCGGCTCTTTTCGAAGCCTTCGGCCTCACCATTCTTGAGGCGATGGCCTCGGGTCTTGTCACCTTTGCCACCCATTTCGGCGGGCCAAGGGAGATCATCCGGGATGGTCAGGACGGCTTTCTGATCAATACCAGTGAACCCCAGCTCATCGCAGCGGCCATTGAAGGATTTGCCGACAGTGAGGAGAAAAATCCCGATCTCTGGAAGGAGATTTCAGAAAAGGGCATCGAGCGGGTCCGGGAGAGCTTCACCTGGAGCCTCTACAGCGAGCGGCTCATCAATCTGGCGAAACTGTATGGATTCTGGCGGTTTAGCGTCTCGGCAGAGGGAAAGAAGAAGATGGACCGGTACTGCGAATTCATCTATCATTTTCTTTACAAACAGCGGGCCGAACAGCTTGAATAGATCTGAATATTAGTGAGCAGAGCAGAATTTGGGGTGTCCACTCCTCAAAAATAGGGTCTTTACCCAATTTCAAAACAGGCTCTTTATGCCTTATGATGAGATTGCATTTTCAGGCTTTTTCCTTTTTGAATCCTATTCGAGGAAAATGGGAAATGGCCTGAAACAGACCCGACAGAGAGGAGTAATCATGTCAAAAGAGAATACCGAAGAGAAGAAAAGCAAAGAGAAAAGAGAAAAAGAAGTCACAGACCCGGCCAATAGAGAATCGACCGAAGGACTCGACTATTGCGTCAATCCCGGAAACCCTGAAGCGATCCGGAACGACCAGGATGAGGATGCCTGCGATCAGGGGCGGGGGGGAACATTTGACGAAAAACTATAATCTGTAAAGGAGGAGCCAAATGAATACCCCACAGAAGACCATCGTCAGCCGGGAACTGATGAACACCCTGAACGAGGGATGCGCATCCTGCGGCAAGCGGTTCGAGATGGGCGAGAGCGCAGTCATGGCCTGCGGCGCCTGGGGAGATGTCCAGAAGCTGGTTCATGAGAACGAGGCTGTTTTCGACGAGAAACAGGGGCAGTATGTGGAGAAGCGCTGCTACGAGGCCAGCCGGGGCGGAATCTGATATCGCCGCCCATGCCTCGATCTTTGGTTGCCCCCGATTCTCGCACCCTTTTGCTGGAAACCGATCAGACTGACTGCTATGACCCGGCCGGCCTTCCCGTCCCCTGCCCGGGGACGGGCCAGGACGGCGAGAGAAAAACCGATACATCTGCGCATGCCCGGAAAGATGCGTCAGGGGATCGTTTCCGGCCCCACGGCCAAATTGTTTTGGACCAGCATACCGGCCTGACCTGGAGCCGCAATGCCGCGCCGGCCGAATTTCCCCTTACCTGGTCCGAATCCTTTGCCTTCATCGAGGAGATGAACCGCTCCAAAGCATCCGATCATGACGATTGGCGCCTGCCCACCCGGCCCGAACTCTTCTCCCTGATCAGCCACAGCCGTATCAATCCCAGCCTTCCGCTGGATCATCCCTTTGAAGAGGTCTTCACCGGATACTACTGGACCGCAACGTCCTGTGCGAGATTGCCGGATCAGGCCTGGTATGTCCATTTCGGCGGCGGGAGGGTCTTCAAGGGAATGAAACACGGCTCCTATATGCTCTGGCCCGTGCGGGGAAAAGGCTTTCCCTCTCGGGAGATCTCCTTTCGATTTACAATATCGGAAAATGAAGAGATCGCGGCCGATCAGTATACAGGGCTGGTCTGGGCAAGGGATGGGGATCTTGCAAAGGGCGAAGTCTCCTGGCAGGATGCCCTCGATTATGTCTTGGAGATGAACCGGCAAAACGCGATGGGTTATTCGGACTGGCGACTGCCCAACATCCGGGAGATGGAGAGCATCACCGATCTTCGATACCATTCCCCGGCCATCTCCGAAGGCCATCCATTCCAAAATGTCCGGGAGGATTACTGGTCATCCACCACAAGCTTCTACGATCCCGCGTATGCATGGGTTATCTATCTGAGAGACGGCCCCGTTGGCGTGGGATACAAGCCGAATGCGCAGTTTCATCTCTGGCCCGTGCGGGGATAGATTGAGAGCAAAATGGAGGCAAAGGGACATAAAGGACAAAAAGGACGTAAAGGACCGAATAAACGTCAGAGGCAAAAGCGTCCGGAAGGTATGCGCTGCAGATCAGTTCAAAAGTATAAACAGGTTTTATCTATTTAAATGTTAGTCGCTTATAGAATAATTTCTGTTTTTGAACTCACCGGGTTCAAAAATCTGAACGACTTAATGATAGATTTAAACCATTGATATTTTAGCCCTAAATAAGTAAACCATCTCTCTTTCGTTAAAATTAATGAACAATTCCCCTCCTCAGCTTCAGGATTTCTCCAGGAAATGGGAGAGCATCTGCAGTGCTCCAAATCAATTAACCCTCTAATATATTTATAATATACCATCTATTCCCAAAAAAATTCCATCTAAAGAGAATAACTGGCAAGGCTCTTGCATATTGTAAGAGCAGACCTAATAATTTCTTCATCTTTTTTCCTTCTTTTTAAGGCCAGTCGGAGCGGTTCCGGCTGGCCTTAAATTATTTCAGGCCTTAAATTCCTCCTTGTGGAGATCGTACCGGAGCATCAGCCATTTACCGTCATCAGCGCATCTCTGATCTTGTCCCTCGGCGCCATCACGATGATCCGCAGAAGTGGGATAGAGATCCAAAAAGGGCTGGATCGCCTTCCCGTGCTGACGGCTCTCCCGCAGACAGGCTTCGATATCCACGAAGAGGAGATCAAACCGCCGCTTATGAAGGATCTCCAGTGCATTCTCCATATTCTGGGCATGGGCGATACGATCCTTTTTGGCAAAAGCGGATCGCAGGGTCCCAACGGCCTCATCTTTATCTGAAATGATCAGAACAGACTTCATTCGACCTCTCAAATCATTTTAAAAACTCTCTGGCTTCTATACCAACTTGCCGCCCTGGACAAGTCTTAAAATCCAAATCCCATGGGGGCTGTCATTTTTTCCCTTTCCATGATAGAGTCCCGAGTGGAAAACGCACATCAAAAGAGGCCCCTTTTTAACCTGAAATCAAACAGAAACAAAAGAAATCAAAATAAAGATGAGCATTAAAAAAGGACAGGAGATCGAACTGGCGGTCACAGACATCGCATTCGGCGGCAGAGGGATCGCCAAAATCGACGGATATACCCTGTTTGTGGATGGCGCGGTGCCCGGAGACCGGGTGAAGGCAAGGATTTTCAAAAAAAAGAAGAATTATGCCGAGGCCCGCACCCAAGAGATTCTGACACCTTCGCCGGACCGGGTTCACCCCCCCTGCCGATACAGCGGCTATTGCGGAGGCTGCAAATGGCAGTTTCTTGACTATGACCGGCAGATCGAATACAAGCGGCGCCATGTGGCCGAATCGTTAGAGCATATCGCGCTGCTGAAGGGGGTGACGGTGCATGAGACCCTGCCGTCGGAGAGGATCTTCGAATACCGGAACAAGATGGAGTTCTCCTGCTCGGACCGGCGGTGGCTGCTGCCGTCGGAGATGGGAGAGGAGGGGCTGGAAACGGACTTTGCCCTGGGGCTGCATATGCCCGGAACCTTTCACAAGGTCATCGACACCAAGCGCTGTCTCCTCCATCCGGCGCTGGGCAATCTCATCATGGAGGATGTGCGCGCATTCATGAAGAATTCAGGCGCACCGCCCTACGGTCTGAAGAGCCAGGAGGGGTTCTGGCGGTTTCTGATGCTGCGCCATTCGGCTGCTGGGGATCAGTGGATGGTCAACCTGATTACTTCAGCGGAAAACCGGGAGCTGCTCAGACCTTTGGCGGATATGCTCATGGAGAAATATCCCCAGGTGGTATCCGTGGTGAACAACATCACCGCCAGAAAGGCCGGGATCGCGGTGGGGGAGTATGAGATTCAACTGGCCGGCGCGCCGGTTCTGACGGATAAAATCGGTTCCTACACCTTCGAGATCTCGGCAAACTCCTTTTTCCAGACCAACAGCCGAGGAGCCCAAAAGCTCTACGCCTGCGTCCGGGAATATGCGGAGCTGACCGGAACGGAGACGGTCTTCGATCTCTACTGCGGCACCGGAACCATCGGGATCACCCTGTCGGATATGGCAGAATCGGTGGTCGGCATGGAGATTGTGGAGAGTGCGGTGGCCGACGCGGAGAAAAACTGCCGGATCAACGGGATCGAAAACTGCCGGTATGTCCTTGGGGATATCAGGAAAAACCTCGATGAGATCGGAACAGACCCCGATGTGATGATCATCGACCCGCCCAGAGACGGAATGCACAAGGATGTGGTAAAGGGGGTGATGGAAGCTGGGCCCGGGAGGATCGTCTATGTCTCCTGCAATCCCTCGACTCTGGCAAGGGATCTTTTGACTTTAAAGGAGATGTACGAGGTCATGGAGGTGCAGCCGGTGGATATGTTCCCCCATACCTTTCACATCGAGTCGGTGACACGGCTGGTTCGGAAAACGGGATAGAAGATCCCCTTTTCCTTCATCCTTTATAAAATAAGGTCTCCGGCATCCATTGCCAAAGACCTTTTGAGATGCGCTGCGCTGCGTTAGTGCTATCCCTTCCCGCAACAACTGCCGGGTCCGGCACATCCGGCATGGCTCGGAGTGCTGCCGCAACAGGCAGTATCGCCTTGCCCCGGCATACTCTGCCGGGTGCTGCCGGTCAGGGAAGAGGGCGCAGAGAGCATCTTCTTGAGTTTGTCACTCCCACAGGAAGTGCAGATCTGGGTCTCAGCCGATGATGTGACTAAAAGTTCGCAGGTTTTTCCGCACTCTGCACAGAGAAAATCGTAGAGCGGCATCTTTCCCTCCTTTGGGTTGCCCTAGTGGGCGCATTCTCCGCCGCTGTGGCCGGCGCAGGTATGTTCCGGATCGAATTTCGGCAGCTTTCCGGCTGCGATCAGTTCCAGATTCTCGGAAACGGTTCCCTCCACGGCCCGGTAGACCGAGACACCGCCATTGTTGAGCTTCATGAGAGCCCCTCTTCCAATGCCGCCGGCCGCAATCGCGTCCGTCTTGACGCCGTTCAATGCGGCCATGGGATTGCACTGTCCGTGGGTATGATGGAGATCTTTATTGGTGATAGTCTCCGATGCCCGGGTCTCGGTCTCCACGATCACAAAAAAGGGGGCCGATCCGAAGTGGCTGAATACAGGGCTTTCCATGCCCTGGTCATTCTGTGTTGGAAATGCGATCTTCATAAGCTTCTCACTCCTTTGATAAAAATCTGATCTTCTTCTGTTCTGGTTTTGTTCTATAACGCATTACCGGCTCCGATTCAAGGCTAAAAAGCATTCTCCCATAAAAAAAATCGGGCTCTTCCCGATTGAAACAAGTGAACCCGAAAGGAAGAACGGCCCGATTTTTGAGAGCCGTCACTATTGGCTTGAAATATAATGCGGCGGTGATATAAAGGCAAGGTGTATGCTGGAAGAATCTGTAAAAAGTGGAAAAACCAGGATGTCGAAGAGGATGTGCCCAAGATGAAAGCCAGAAAGGTTAAAAAAGAGCATGGGAAGGTGTTGGCCGAACTGGAGGAGAAGATTGCGCTTCAAGAACGGGCGCTCGCGCTTCAGACCCGGCAGGCTGCGGAATACCGGGAGAAGAGCATGAAGCTCATCCACGAACTTCTGCGGGGGCTGGAGGCCATCAATGAGAACAACTATCGGTTTCTCACTGACATCCTCTCGGAACGGGTCCGCTCGTTTTTGACCGAGGAAAAAGAATCGACGAAATCGGATTGATTCCTTCCGGATCATCCTTATGCTTATAGAGCCGGATTTTGAAAAGATGATCCGCACCGTTTATTTTACCCATCTTATTTGACCCATCCAACAGGATCGCATGGGAAGGGCTTTACCGCGCCCTGCGGTCGAAAATCAGGAGAAGAAATTATGCCGATCGAAACCAGAGATGAATTCTGCGAGCGCGTCATGGCGATGGATAAGCCTTTATGCCCCCACTGCAGCCAGGAGATGAGCCTGTGGGAGGTGCCGCCCATCTCCTTCAGCGACGGCCTGGGCTGGGGAGTTCCCTATATCTTTGTCTGCTTCAATGACGAGTGCTCCCTCTTTACCGAAGGGTGGTCCAACATGGAGGAGAACTTCGGGCAGACCGCCTCGTACCGGTGCATGTGCTATCCCGGGGAGGAGAAGTTCGAATGCATGCCGGTCTTCAGCCCCGAGGGTGCAAAGGGCCAGGTGATCGACGACCAAATCCTCATGCAGCAGGAGGTGCTGAAGGAGAACACCAAGCGGGGTTTTTCCGTGCTGGCGGAGTGCTATGTGCAGAAGGACGGGGTTACGGTCTTGAATATCCTGACTGATGGGGCCGAGCCCCCCAAGGTGCGGCTCAAGGCTGCGGAGATGATCGGCGACATCGGAGAGCTTGAGGCCATCGATCCGCTGCGCAATTTCAAGTTAGGCAATCCGCTGATCCAGGAGAAGGTGGAGGAATCCATTAAAAAGATTCATGCCCGATACTTCACCCGGGAGTGCCCCTTCTGCGCGGAGATCATCAAGCAGCAGGCCAAGGTCTGCAAGCACTGCAGCAAAGAGCTGGAGTAGCTGACCTTCTAGTTCCTCTGGGCGCCGAGCATCTGCCGGTGAAGCCGCTCGGCCCTGAGGCAGAAGGTCTCCAGCTTCGCGTTGACCAGTTGCGGAAAGGGCGATCCGTCGGTCTCGATGGCGAAAAAGGGCAAATCGTCGAAATGGGTCAGGGTGGCGCGAAGCCGATCATCCCCGGGATCGGTGGAGAGTTTCCGCTCCTTAACCATCGAGGTTGCCAGAATCGATTCCGACAGCCGGTTGGGCATACAGCCAAAAGGGCCGATAGCGATCACGCCGCAGACATCTGTTGCGATCTCCGCAAGGGATGCACCCACCGTCAGCACCGCCTCCCCTGTCAGATTCACGCCGATGTCCGGGCTGGCATTTCGGATGATCTTTTCAATATCCACGGGATGGAAATCGATCAATCCCGATTCGGCCAGAATCGACTTCAGCCGCCGCTCGCTTCTGGACATATACCGCTTTTTCAAAATGCCTTTGAGCGCCTTCAAAGGCGTGACCTTCCCCCCGCAGATCCCGTTGTAGTAGAGATAATCGCAGTAGAGCACCCACTCCGCGATGGGGGAGCAGGTCACTGCAAACCCCTTCTCCGCAAGCTTTTCCGTGAGATACTGTCGGGAAAGGCCATCTCTTCTCACATAGATCTCTCCGGTGAGCGCAACCTTGGGAACCGCGTCCACGGGCCGGCTCAGAGGAATCTCCTTCAGGCGGGCCGAGGATTTCCTGGCAATGGCCGAGATCTCCTCAAAGCCACCATACTGAATGCCGAAGAGGATCTCCTCCCACTCCTGGTCCAGAAGCGAAACAGCGCCACCCGGATCGACAGCATTGGCCAGCAGCATCGCGCGCATGTCCTCCATCGCATCCGACAGAAGGACGGCCCACCAGGCCCGCCGCTCGAACGCGCCGCTCATCCCGGAATAGGAGTCTTCGCCGCTTAAAGAGAAGAAGGCCACATCCGGGATCTGGTGTCGCTTGATCAGCTCCTGCATGAAGATCGAGTACTGGCCGAAGCGGCAGGGGCCCGAGGCCGTGGCCATGAAATATACCAGCACCTCATCCGGCTTTTTCCGGTTCCGGATGAAATCGAGAAGCCCGCCTGTGGTGAGCTGTAGCGGGAGGCACTCCTTGCAGGTGGTGTTGGCCCGGCCCAGCTTCAGCACGGCCTCGTCCGCAGGGGCCAGATGCACAGCATTGATCCCTTCCGCACGGAAAACTGTAGTGATGGCCTCGGTCGAATAGCGGCCCATAGAGGGGGTGAGAAAGACTACCCGCGGATCCGTAAAGGCCAGTTTCTCACCGGAGGAGGCGATCACCTTGATTCTGCCATCTTCCCGAACCGTCTCTGCCGGAACAAAACCGTTCTCCCGGACCGGGGGAAGCCGGTCTGCGGCCTGCTGCTGCCGGTATGCGGCAACCACATCCAGAAATGCCTCGATTCTCGTCTCCAGCCCCGCGTCCGCGGTATGGCTGTCCAGCTCCAGAGTCAGGGCCGGCTTTCTGCCCATCAGGTTTCTGAAATAGGTGATTATAAATGAGTCGGGGCCGCAGGAGAAGTTTGTGATATAGACCCCGAAGAGCTGGGGATGGCGCTCGGCCAGGGCCGCGGCCTTCATGATGGTCTGGCCCAGGCCCCAGTACATGTGGCCCATGAGGGGCTCCTCTTCATAGGGAAGGAAATCCATGGGGATCACCATCACCCCCCGGGAGGCGAGCTTTCTCGGGATGCCCATGTGGGCCTCCTCGGCAAAGCCGCTGTAAGGCCGGGCAAAAATCACGGCCGCGATCCGCTCCGGATCGGCCTCAAGCTCTGCCAGCGCCTCTTTTCCCATCCTCTTCATCCGTTCGACAGCCTCGGCCTGCGCGGCTATGGCCTTATCGACCGCGGCATTGGCCTTTTGGGCATCCACCCCCATCTCTGCCGCAGCCGAAACCAGGGGCTTTCGGATCGTGTGAAGCCCCTTTGTCAGATCGATGAGGGGCGAGATCACCCCAGTCCCCTCCTCTTTTAACCGGTCCAGTTCCGCCTTGAAGGTGGTCTTGAGATAGAAGGTCTCCCCCTGCACAAGAGGACAGACCTGTGCGTTGCAATCTTCAATCTGGGTGGGAACCGCCTTGAAATGGGGCAGGAAGAGATACTCGGGCGGGCTCTCTTCTGCGATCAGTGCATGGAAAAAGCCGTGGGCCAGCTCCGCGGGAAAGCAAAAAGGCGCGTTTCGCCGGTCAATGCCCGCTTCGGAAGGCTCGTCCGGAATCACCGGTTCAAAGCCGATCTCCGAGAAGAAGGTCGCATAGAGGGGGAAGTAGGTGTTGACCAGAAAGCTCCGGTTGAAGCCGATCCGGGGCCGCTGATCCTTCTCCGGAAGGCTTTCCGAAAGGTTTTCCGGTAGGCTTTCCGGCTTTTCCGCCTCCGCTTCGAAGATGATCCGCTGCCGGGCCCCCACCAGATCGAGCTTGATGATGTCGTACCGGATGTTCCGGCGGAGGTTGTAATATCGGTTGCATGCGCCGCCAAAGGGGTACTTCTTCCCCTCCAGGTCGATGGCCGCGATCTCGCAGTGGCGGTCGCACCGCTCCTTTCCGCCCTTGCAGGTAAAGGATTTCCCGTACTTCACATCCCGGTCGATCAGGGTCTGCAGGTCGAAGCGTCCGGCCTCCATCAGCCCCGCGTCGATCCGCTTCTCCACTTCGAGTGCCACCCCGAACGCGCCCATCAGCCCCGGCTCCGGCGGCACCACAATGGGCTTTCCGAGGATGGAGGCCATGGCCAGGGGAACGGCCCGGTTGTAGCAGACCCCGCCCTGCATGAAGATCTTCTCCCCCACGGGACGGTTGCCCTTGACCCGGTTGCAGTAGTTCATGGATATGGAGTAGACCAATCCTGCCACCACGTCGTTCTGGCGAACCCCGTCATGGATGGCGGTCTTGATGTCCGAGGAGATGAAGGCCGCGCACTGATCGTTGAAGTTGGGAGGACGCTCCCCTTTGACTGCGATCTCCGCGATCCCCTCCATGGGAATTCCCAGAGTCTCCAGGGCCGACTCCTCCAGAAAGGAGCCCGTGCCGGCCGAACAGGCCTCGTTCATGGCATAGTCCGACGGAACCCCATTGGTGATGTAGGTATATTTGGCATCCTGCCCCCCGATCTCCAAAATCGTATCCACCTCGGGATCAAAATAGACTGCTGCGGCCGCGTGCGCGATGATCTCGTTGATCACGCCGTCGGTGAGCCCGTGGAGCCCCGCGATCTGCCGGCCCGATCCGCAGACCCCCAGCCCGATGATTTCGATCTTCTCCGGATCGATCTTCTCCTTCACCTTATCGAGGATGCTCCGGTAGCACTCCCGGGATGCCCCCACCGGGTTGCCGTTGGTCTTGAGATAGACCGACGCGAGGATCGCACTCTCTTCCGTTCGCATCAGCACGGCCTTTGTGGTAGTGGAGCCGACGTCGAGCCCCAGGATGCAGACGTCTCCCTCTGCGACCTCCCCTTTTGCGATATCCTTGAACGCGACCGCGTCCTCGAAGTCGGAGAGGCGGGGCAGAGTGTCGAAGGTGGCAGCGTCCGGCAGGAAGAGTTTTGCGCTGTCGTCCGAGGTAAATGGCCGGGTCTCGTTGGTGAGAGCCCAGAGCGCTGCCCCGAGTGCCTCGAAATAGGGCGCCTCCGCGGGAACGATCAGCCCCGGGATCTCTTCTTCGAGATAGCGGACCATCACCGGGTTGCGCACCGTGCCGCCGGTGATCATGACATTTCGCTTCTCCACATTCTTCAACAGCTCTAAAATCTTGTTGGACATCATCCGGCAGAGGCCCGCGGTGACCCGCTCGATGGGAACCCCTTTGTTGGTGGCATGGGTGCAGTCCGACTTGCAGAAGACCGAGCAGCGGCCAGAAAGCCGGTAGGGCGAATCGGTATCCGCAAGCTCCCCCACAGCCTCCACCGGCACGTTGAGGCGCCGGAGCTGCTGGAGAAAGAACTCTCCGGTTCCGGATGCGCACTTGTTTCCGGTAAGCACGTTTGCAATCTGCCCCGCACCATTGAGGACATAGGCCATGAAGGTTTCCCCGCCGGCCGAGATCACTGCCGGGCAGTCCACCCCTTCGGGCTTCACATGGCGGTAGGCATACTCCACGGCCTCGGGCTCGGAGATCTGGGAGAGGTTGACAAAATGGCGGAACCGCCGGCCCGTGACCGCGATCCGGTCGAACTGATCCGGGTTGATCTCCGCAAGTGCGTCGCTCAGGGTCTGCCGGGGATCGCCGCCGTGGGGATGGAGGGAATGGCGGATCACCCGGGGCCTACCCTCTGCGGAGGGTTCGGCTCCTGCAATCCAGGGCTGCGGGGTTTCCAGTTGTACGGTTGAAATGGTCGATGCGCCGATGCAAATACCCAATACCTTCATCTTCTTCCCCTCAGTACTCTCTTTCTTATCGATAATGGCTCACAGGGCCATTTCCTTTTACAGGAGACAATGGTTTCGTCCCATTCATTTCTTATCGGGGCTCCTCTTCTCCCGATCCGCCGCTCTTCTGAAGACCGGAAGACAGGAGGAGAGATTATAGCAGATTCGGGCGGATTCGTCTGTTAAAATCCGAGCCCCTGTGATAATATCACTCCTTTACCGGTTATGCATCCGAAAACTGAAATTTTGGGGCTTAATGGAAAAAAGCAAAATCTACATCATCCTCGCAACCCTCCTCGCGCTCTTTCTGGGGGCACTGGACACCCTGATCATGTCGGCTGCCATGCCCACCATCATCGCGGATCTCGGGGGGCTCCATCTCTACAGTTGGGCGTTCTCCTCATATATGTTGAGCCGGGCCGTCTCTCTGCCGATCTTCGGTAAGCTCTGCGATCTTTTCGAAAACCGCATTCTCTACGGAATTGCCATCGGGATCTTCCTTTTGGGATCTGTCCTTTCGGGCACATCCACGAGCATGACCCAGCTCATCTTCTGGCGGACCATCCAGGGGATCGGCGCGGGGGGAAATTTCGCGCTGGCCTATATCGTTCTTTCAGACATCTCTCCGCCCGGAAAGCGGGGGAAGATGATGTCTCTGGCCAGCTTTGTCTGGGGGCTTGCCAGCGTTTTAGGGCCCACCATCGGCGGCTTTATCGTCACCTATGTCTCCTGGCGCTGGATCTTCTACATCAACCTGCCCCTGGGCGGCTTCTCCCTGGCCGGCATCCTCATCTTTTTACAGGAAACCAGAGAAAAACGAAAGGCCGTAAGTCTCGATCTTCTTGGGGCTCTCACCCTTTCCGTATCGATCCTCTCCCTGCTGGGGGCTTTTCTGATGGGGGGACGGGAGGCCCGATGGCTCTCCCCGGAGATCATGGGTCTGGTGCTCCTCTTCTTCATCTCCTCCGCCTTCTTCTACATTGCGGAAAAGCGGGCTCCAGAGCCGATTCTCCCCCTCCCCTTCTTCCGGATTCCGGGTTTTTCTATGGGCAACCTCTGCGTCTTCTTCAGCAGCTTTGCCATCTTTACACTCTCGGCCTATATTCCGCTCTTCATCCAGGGCGCTTTAGGAAAAACAGCCGCGCAGCTCGGAATCGCCATGATCTCCCTCAGCCTCGGGTGGTCTTTGGGGGCACTGCTCTGCGGCCAGATCGTCGAGAGGACCGGAAACCGGTCGGCCGCACGATTCGGAGGACTCTGTCTCATTGGAGGATGCGGCATGACCCTCTTTTTCACCCCCGCCACATCCCTGATCCTCTGCTCCGCTGCGGTGGGCCTGGCCGGAACCGGGATGGGATTCATCTCCATCAGCACCCTGCTCATCGTGCAGGAGAGCATCGAGATCTCGAATCTCGGGGTGGCCACCTCCTCCCACCAGTTCACCCGGACCCTGGGGGGAACCGTGGGCATCGGAATCGCGGGCAGCTTTCTGACGGCCGCATTCATGAGAAGCATGGAGGGGATCATGGGCCGAGACTGGCGGGAAAAATTTCCCCTCCAACTGCAGGAGAAGATCGGCGGAAGCCTGGAGCATCTCTTCTCCCCGGAGATTCAGGAGGGGTTGAGCCAGACGGTACAGAACGCCCTCAGGACCGCGATGTCTCAAGGCATCCAAATTGTCTTCCGGGCCGCTTTCTGCGCTGCGATCCTCTGTCTTGTCTTTGGATGGCTGCTGCCGAAAGAGGTTCGAGATCCGAAAGCATCCACGCCAATCGGTAAACATTGAAAGGAGAAAGATCATGAAATACGGCGCGATGAACTCCCCGCTGGAGCCGATCACAAATGAGATCAAGGCCATTGCGGAACTGGGGTTCGACTATCTGGAGCTGACCCTGGATGCCCCCAATGCCCATTACACACAGGTACTGAAGGAAAAGAACGAGATCCGGAGTCTGCTTGCAGACCAGAATCTCGATCTTGTCTGCCATCTGCCCACCTTTGTATATACGGCCGATCTGACCCCATCGATCCGGAAGGCATCGGTGGAGGAGATGATCCGCTCCATCGAGACGGCAGCCGAGATCGGCGCGAAAAATGCCGTACTCCATCCTCCCTACCTGAGCGGCCTTGGCGGATTTGTGCCCGAGCTTTCCATGGAGTACGCCTATGAGAGCCTGGAAAAGATCACAGGGGCCGGAAGCAGTGCCGGCATCACCCTGTGCGCGGAGAATATGCCCCCGGACTGCGGCATCTTTTACAAGCCGGACGAGTTCGAGGGACTCTTCCGCCGATTCCCCGAGCTGCACTTCACCTTTGACACGGGCCATGCCAACATCGGCGGGGACCCGAAGAGCCGAAAGGCCATCGGGTTTATCGAGCGGTACGGGGACCGGCTGGAACATCTCCATGTAAGCGACAACCGGGGCCGAAGCGACGATCACCTGCCTCCGGGCGCGGGCCGGATCGACTTCAAGTCCATCATAAAGGCGCTGAAAAAGATCGGCTTCGACGGCACTGCAACCTTCGAGATCTTTACGCCGGACAGAAACTATCTCCGGTGGGGCCGGGACCGGTTCAAATCGCTCTGGAAGAAGTATTAACCCCCCTTGTTCTCGCCCTTCTCCCGAATCCGGCTCTCCTTTCCCCGCAGCGCGCTCGTGATCATCCCAAGGGCTGCAACAGCCGCGCCGGCCAGCATGGCATATTCGAACGCGGTCATGAAGGTGGATGCGATCTCGGGGCTGTAGGTCTTGAATTCCTTTCCGCCGCTGAGATGGTGGAAGATGGTGTTGAACAGGGTTCCGGCCAGGGTGACGCCAAAGACCATCCCCAGATTCCGGGATGCAGCCAGCGTGGCCGATGCCACCCCCACTCGGGGCCGGGGAACGGCGCTCATGATGGCCGCGTTGTTGGGGGGAACAAAGATCGCTGTTCCCACCCCGGCCAGGGCCATGGGCCAGCCGATATCGATAAATCCGGCATCCGGGGTGAGGCGGGAGAGAAAGAAGAGCCCCGCGCTCAATCCTCCCAGACCGACCGTGCAGAGAACCCGGGAGCCGATCCGGTCCGAAAGGCTTCCCGAGATCGGAGAGAGGAGAAAGAGAAAGAAGAAGGGAATCACCATCACATACCCGGCATGCTGCACCGGAACTCCCATCGGGTGGATCATGAAGAAGGGCATCAGAAAGATCAGGACAAAGAGTCCCACAAAGAGGATCATGGCCGAGATCAGCGGCAGGGTGAACATCCTGATCTTTAATATTGCCGGGTCGATCAGGGGCGGGTCGATATGTCGCTCCGCGATGACCAGCCCGATCAGTGCGGCAGCCGAGAGGCCGCAGAGCAGCAGAAAGGAGAGGGAGCCGTAGCCCCAGTCATAGCCCCGGGAGACCGCATAGATGAACGGGGCCAAAGAGAAGGTGAGCAGGAGCGCGCCGGCCCAGTCAAAGGGCTCGGGACGGATCTCGTCGGCTGCGCTTCCCTTTAGAATCCGAGCCACGATCCACGCGGCCACGATCCCGATGGGGACGTTGATGTAGAAGATGAACTGCCAGGAGAGGATACTCACGATCCAGCCGCCCAGTGCCGGCCCCAGAGTCAGCCCCGAGGCCACAACGGTTCCCATCATCCCGAGAGCCTTTCCACGCTCTGCAGCCGGAAATGCATCGGCCACCAGCGCGGGGGTGCAGGACATGATCATTGCCGCTCCCACCCCCTGAAACGCGCGCGCGGCAATGAGCCAGCGCGCTGTCGAGGCCATCCCGCAGAAGAGGGAACCGGCCGCAAAGATGAGCAGCCCCCGGCTGTAGACCCAGCGCCGGCCCCGGATGTCGCTCAGCCGGCCAAAGCTCAGCAGCAGCGAGGAGACCGTGAGCAGGTATATCATCATCACCCACTCGATCACCGACAGGGAAGAATTGAGATCCTCCATGATGACCGGCAGCGCAATGTTGACAATACTGCCGTCCAGGGTGGACATGAAGATACCGATGGAGACCAGCGCAAAGACGACCCATCGATTTGGCCCCGGGGTATCCTCTGAATGGCCAGCCGTTGCTCGAGCCCTCAATAGGGCGGCTCCGCAGGGCCGTCATATCCGCACATCCCCACCCGGGGAGAGTTGACCAGCTCCACCGGATCTCCGTAGCCGTCATGGGGATGTTCTTCGATATGTTCGCGGCAGAAGATGCCCATCTCTCCATCCTCGATGAGGCACTCCATGCAGAGCCATTCTGCCCTCCTGTCACACTCCAGACAGGTGACTTCGGGCATTCCGTTTCGGGACATCAGAAAGATCGGATGTTCGGACATGGGCTGCCCCTCTCGTTCATCGATCACCTTGACTACGGTTTCGGAGGTGGTGCCGAAATCATAGAGGTGCAGCAGTTCGGCTCCGACGGAGAAGACCTTGTCGGCTCTGGTCTCCATATCGACGGTGGCATCTTCGCTCCAGGCTTCGAAGGTGAATTCGCTCAGATGGCCGCAGCATTCGAGCCAGATGGCCCTGAGGTAGGCATCCAGCTCTTCCATCGTCGCATTTCCGTTCATCTCGAGATGGAGCCAGAAATCCTTCTGATAGGCATCTTCGATCTGGAGATGGTAGATGTTCTGCTCGGTTCCCTTTTTCCCGTCGGCCTTCTCTACGGCCGCTGCCCGTGCTTCGCACGATTTGAGATGACGGGTCATCCAACCCTTTGCCGTCTCCTTTCCGCAGAAGGCGCATTTTCCACGGGTCTGCTTTTTTGCCGCCATGAATCGATCTCCATTCACTCTTTTTTGGGTTTGACGAAAATGCTGCAACATCGTCGAACATCATAGAAAAATCTACTGGTCTCCCCTTCCGAAGTCAAGGGAATTGTCGCAGCTCAACGGGTTTGGCCCGCCGGATCATTGCAAAAAGAGTTGAAGTTTTATACCGCTTGTTGTAAGCCTTTCTAATAGAAAAGTATCATAAAAGACAAAACCCGAATGAAAAAGGGGATTGAATGAGCGTTGATAACCTGAACGAAGATGAAAAGCGATTTCTGACCGCGCTCTGGGAAGCCGTGGGCGGAGATCCGGCCGGAAAGGCATCCATGTATGACGTAGGCGCTGCGGTGGGCATGGACAGGGACGCGGCCTCCCATGCGGCCCAGGAGCTGATGGGATGGAATTTTGCCGAGGTCCGGACACTTTCCGGCGATATCGGGGTCACCGCGGAGGGCGCTGCCGCGATGGATTCGGCCGGCAGGGGAAAATCTGCGGAAGGGGGCGGGTTTGCCTTGGGAAATGATCCGGTTCCGGGTAATGATGTGCGGGAGGGGATCGAGGAACTGGCTGCGAAATTGAAGGCCGGCGCGGGTCAATTGGGCCTCGATTACGAGCGACTGTCAGAGCTGATGGCCGACATCCGAACCCTGGATGCCCAACTCTGCTCCCCCCGCCCGAAAACAGCCGTGATTCGAGAGTCCTTTCGCTCCATCAAAACAGTACTGGAAAAGTCCGACGCAGCCGATCTCGCGGCACAGGTCGCGGCGGTATTGAAAGAATCCTAACCATCAGAGGCTTTGCAAATGACAGTAAGAAAAGCCTTTATCAAAAATGACAAAGCGACTTTCGTCTGCCCCAACTGCGGAGAGGCCAAGGCCGCGGATGTTTCCAAATTCAAGGATCTGAAAAGAGCCATCCGGGTCAAGCGGCGCTGTGCCTGCGGATATACCAGCAGTTTTCTGCTGGAACGGCGGCAGTTCTTTCGAAAGGATGTCAACATCCCCGGAACCTTCCGCCTCGGCAAAGGAACGGTTCAGCACAAGATGGCGGTTCGGGATCTCTCCCGTTCCGGCGTCAAGCTGGAGGTGGAGAATGGTGAGCTTCTCCGGGTGGGGGATCATCTCTTTCTGGAGTTCCATCTCGACAACAAGCAGAAGACCCTGATCCAGAAAGAGGTGATCGTCAAAAGCATCTCCGGAAAGGAGCTGGGGACCGAATTCACCTCCAGAGACCCGAACAACCCCATTGACAAGGCATATGACCTGGCCATCGGATTCTACACCTTTATCCGGTGAGCCATTTTTTATTTTATCCCCCTACCCAAAAGGAGACAGAGAATGACGGTTGACCTTATCCAACGGACCCCATCGGCCTATGACTACCCGCTGCTGATCAAGAACCTCCTCACCACACCGCTGATCTACTCCCCGGAGCAGGAGATCGTCTATCGGGATCTGAAGCGGTATAACTATCGCACCTTGAACGAGCGGATTCACCGCCTGGCCAACGCCCTGGAGAAGATCGGCGTGAAACAGGGGGACACGATCGCGGTGATGGACTGGGACAGCAACCGGTATCTGGAGTGCTTCTTCGCGGTTCCGATGACGGGCGCGGTGCTTCACACCATCAACATCCGCCTCTCCCCGGAGCAGCTCATCTACACCATCAACCATGCAGAAGATGATGTGATCCTGGTCAACGCGGATTTTCTGCCCCTGCTGGAGGCGGTCAAGGATCAGTTCACCACCGTGAAGAAGCTGGTGCTTATGACGGACGGGGAGAAGTCCCCCAAGACGACACTGGAATTTGCGGCCGAATACGAGGATCTGCTGGCAGAATCGGACACCGCCTATGATTTCCCCGACTTTGACGAGAATGCCCGGGCCACCACCTTCTACACCACCGGAACCACCGGCATGCCCAAGGGGGTCTATTTCAGCCATCGGCAGCTCGTCCTCCACACCTTCGGCGTTGCCACCGCGCTGGGGATCTTCAAATCGATGTTCAGCATCGGCTCCGACGACATCTACATGCCCTTAACCCCCATGTTCCACGTCCATGCCTGGGGGGTCCCCTATCTCTGCACCATGATGGGAACCAAGCAGGTCTATCCGGGCCGGTACGAGCCCGATACGATCCTCTCCCTCATTCAAAATGAGGGCGTCACATTCTCCCACTGCGTGCCCACGATCCTGCACATGCTACTGACCAGCCCCAAGGCAAAGGAAGTTGATCTGAACGGCTGGAAGGTGATCATCGGCGGATCGGCCCTCTCCCGGGGACTCTGCAAGGCCGCGATGGAGCGGGGGATCAACCTCACCACCGGCTACGGGATGTCTGAGACCTGCCCTATTCTGACCATCGCCAATTTAAAGCCGGATATGCTCGACTGGGAGGCCGACGCACAGGCCGAGATCCGGTGCCGCACGGGCCTTCCCATCCCGCTGGTGGATCTGGAGATTGTGGATCTGGATGGAAATCCGGTCCCCCACGACGCGAAGAGCACCGGCGAGGTGACGGCCAGAACCCCGTGGCTCACCCAGGGGTATCTCAAGGAGCCGGAGATGAGCGAGCAGCTCTGGCAGGGGGGCCGCCTCCACACCGGCGACATCGGCTGGATCGACCCGGACGGATATCTGCAGATCACGGACCGGCTCAAGGATGTGATCAAGACCGGCGGGGAGTGGGTGTCATCGCTGCAGGTGGAGGACATCGTCAGCCAGCATGAGGCCGTGAGCGAGGTCGCGGTCATCGGCGTACCGGACGAGAAGTGGGGAGAGCGGCCTTTGGCGCTGGTTGTTATCAGAGAAGAATACAAGGGAAAGGTTTCGGAGGCCGATATCAAGAATTTCTGCCTGAAATATTACGAGGACGGAATCATTCCCAAATATGGCGTGCCGGAGCGGGTTGCCATTGTGGATACCATCGCGAAGACGAGTGTTGGAAAAATCAACAAGAAGGTGCTGCGGAAGGAGTTTTTGTAAGACTCCGGTGAAACGGGATCAGAAAGATTCATTCCTGATCCCGTTGTCGAAGTGCGCCGGCGGGGAAGTCATATCGTGATGCAAAAGCGGCTTGCAGATACAACGATTACAATACCGGTTCCAAATCATATGGAATTACAGCGGCGAGTTCAAAAGGTTATCGTAAATTCCAAATAGCCTTCAGCGCAGACCATTATCAGGGGATCGGCACTTCCAAAAAAAGCGAAAGCAGTCGATCCCTCGGAATCTCGGTTCGATCCTCCGCAGACCGGAGCCTGTGCCCCACCACCCAGGGAAGCACCGTCTGGAGATCTTCGGGAATGGCATAGTCTCTGCCGTGGATGTAGGCCCAGGAGCGGACTGCGCGCAGCATCGCAATGCCGGCTCTGGGAGAGAGGCCCACATGGAAATGGGGAGATGTGCGGGTAAAGACAAGAAGATCCTGGAGGTACTCCAGAAAAGCATCCGAGACATGAACCTCTCCGATCTTCTTCTGGATATCCACTACCTGCTCCCGGAGGATGCAGGGCTTCATGTCTCCAACAAGCTGCTGGGTTCCCTCCTCCCTTAAGAGCCGGTTTTCAGCCTCCCGTCCCGGATAGCCTATTTCGATGCGCATGAGAAAACGGTCCAACTGGGATTCGGGCAGGGGAAAGGTTCCGGACTGCTCCAAAGGATTCTGGGTCGCAATCACGAAAAAGGGCTTCTCCAGAGCGCGGGTATTCCCCTCCATAGTCACCTGTCCCTCCTCCATCGCCTCGAGCAATGCACTCTGGGTCTTGGGGGTGGCCCGGTTGATCTCGTCGGCCAGGAGTACCTGGGTGAATATGGGCCCCGGATGAAAGACAAAGGAGCCGGTCTTCTGCTCAAAGATGGAGATCCCAAGAATATCCCCCGGCAGCATGTCGCTGGTAAACTGGATGCGCCGAAAATTGAGTCCCAGACAGACAGACAGCACCTTGGCCAGTGTTGTCTTGCCGATGCCCGGCAGGTCCTCGATGAGAAGATGACCCTTTGCAAAGAGGCAGGCCAGCGCAAGCCGAATCTCCTGATCCTTTCCCAGAACCACATGGCCGATCTGATCGACGATTTTTTCGAATGTCTGATTCATACCGCTTTCATTACCTGAAAGGGCGAGATCTCTCCCGTCCCATTAAGTTACTTGTCTTCTTCTGCCATCGGGTAGAGCGCGAGCCGATGACGAACATTAAGCCGAGGATAGCGCCGATCCAGAGAATCAACCCCATCCAGCCCTTTTTCAGATCCGTACCAGCACCCTTTGCTCCGGTATCGGCATAGACATGGTCATTATTATTACTGCCATCCTTTTGCCGGAAATGCAACACTGTAGAGAAAAAAGATCGTATTCACACTCTTTTTGGATAAAAATCTGACCGGCCTGTCAAGATCCGCTCCCGGCATCTCCTTTTCTTTTCTCCATTATCTTTTTTCTTCCTTTACAGAAACTATCCCCAGAATAAAGCGATCGATCCGTTAGAAAAATGGGCCGCAAGGTGTATTTAATAGCGACCAAGAGAGTAATACTGTTTCTGAGCTTGCGCCCGGCATCAGGACAACGGAATAACAGGCCGGAGCCTAAGCGGATAAGTGCAGAGCGTTCTTTGAAAAATAGGGTAGGAACCGAGGGAGGATTAGAGTATCCGGATCGCTGAAATACAGACTTTACCTACTTATTTTCCCAATGCAAAGGGTTTAGAGTTAGAGCCAACATTGAAAGAACCAAGGAGTGATATTTTGACAACGGCAAAAGAACAATATGACATCGTGATTATCGGATCGGGGCCCGCAGGACTTCAGGCCGCCATCCACGGCGCAAGAGCCAAAACGGACGTGGCTGTGCTGGGCAGGCTGAAGCGAAGCTCCCTGCACAAGGCTCATGTGGAAAACTACTGCTGCACCAGCAACCTCTCCAGCGGCGAGGAGATGCTGGCGCAGGGAAAAGATCAGGCCGAGCGGTTCGGTGCGGATTTCTTTGACGAGGATGTACTGGATATCGAAGAGAATGCAGACGGGGGGTTTGTCATTACTCTGGAATCCAGGACCATTATCCGCACCTGGACCGTTATTCTGGCCATGGGAATCTCCAGAAACCGGCTCAAGGTTCCCGGAGAAAAGGAGCTGCAGGCCAAAGGCGTGAGCTACTGTGTGGACTGCGATGGCAACTTCTACAAAAATCAGCCGGTCGCAGTGGTGGGGGAAGGGAGCGCGGCCGCAGCCGGCGCGCTCACTCTTCTGATGATCGCGGGCGAAGTTCACCTGATCTACCGGAGCCTGGATGTGGATGAGCGACTCGTGGATCATATCCAGAGCAGCAGCATCATTACCCATCCGGGCAGATGGATCTCGGCCATCCAGGGCGAGTATGCGGTGGAGGCGGTCCTTCTGGACAATGATGAGACGGTGAAGGTCAGTGCGGTCTTTGTGGAACTCGGGGCCAAAGGCGCGCTGGAGATCGCCACCAAGATCGGCGTGGCACTGGATATGGAGGATATCCGCTTTATCCAGGTGGACCGAAAACAGCAGACGAATATTCCCGGTGCTTATGCGGCCGGTGATATCTGCGGTCCTCCTTGGCAGATGGCAAAGGCCATCGGAGAAGGATGTGTTGCCGGGCTGGAGGCTGCAGCCTATGTAAAGAAGAGACGCAGAAAATAGATAAAAGCGATCCTGAAGGAGGTGATCCAATGACTGTCAAGAGCGTAGAAAAGTATTGTCCGACATGTAAGAAAAAAACCCGCTGGGTAGAGGTGCTGCGCTGGATCAAATCTTTTGCCGCGCCCAATATCTCACCGGCCAAGAGATCCGATGGCTGGAAGTGCATGGCATGTAACGGCCATCAGTCGATATAAATGGATGAAATGCGGCTGAATAATGAAGATTACATATACTGTGGTCCTCCCTCGCAAATGGGGGTTTGACTGTATTTACCCCTACACCGGAATCGTTTAGTGATAGATGAAACGCGAATGTTAAAATAACCCCTACGAGGGAGGATTTAGATCATGGCAGGCAACTTCGGAATATACATCCACAAGAACAGTGACAATCTTCACCTGAAACTGACGGGAGATTTCGACGGCAGCTCCGCACACGAGCTGATCAATGTGCTCCAGCGGTACTCCGGGAACACCACAAAGGTCTTCATTCATACCGATGCGCTCAAAGATGTCCACCCGTTTGGCCGCAATGTTTTTCACAAGAATCTTCAGATTCTCAACGGAAGTCGTCCCACCATGTTGTTTACCGGGGTGAACGCCGCACAGCTCGATCCGACGACACACTAGAATCCGACTGACCCAGCCGCTGCGGAGGCATCCCATTCTTACGGAGACGAAACGCACATTACACAAGGAGAAAGAAGATGGCGATCAAGACGAACCCGGTCCGGAAATCTGGCATGAGAAACATATACTGCCCGCATTATGAGGGATGCCTCGATTACTCTGCAAAAAGAAATTGGCAGTTCTGGGATTGCTCCCAGTGTTCCCACAGAGCGATTCAGAAGCCCATTGTCGAAGACCATGTTCTGGTAAAAGAGGCCGCACCCTGCTATGAGCTGCCCGCCAACATCAGCTCGTATGTGAATTAGGCGCGGTTTTTCATTGAATATAAAGAACAAGGGAGGACCCCGTTTTTGCCCGATCACCCAGATCTCCGGAACCGGAGAAGGAAAAAGAAGAACAGGCCGATAAACCGCGCAGGCGAACGTCATCGATACTTCTCGTAACCCTCGTCCTTACACTGGTCATCGCCGGGATCATCTATCTGCTCTCCCGGTACGGTGCAGTCGGGGGTGTAGAGACCATCATCAATTTTATCAAAGATGAGAATACGCACCCTGCGCTGTTTATCTCCCTGATGACCTTTCTGCCTCTGTTGGGTTTTCCCATCAGCCTATTTCTGATCACGGCAGGGGTCAAATTCGGGATCATTTGGGGGCTTCTGGTCAGTGCGCTGACCATGCTGTTCCATGTTCTGGCCTCCTTTGCCATCGCCCGATATCTCTTCAAGCAGCATATCGAGGCATTGGTGGCAAAGACCAAATACACCATTCCCCAAGTGCCGGAGGAGAAGATTCTTCCATTTGCCCTGATCTTCACAGCGGTTCCCGGCCTTCCCTACACCTTGAAAAACTATGTACTCCCTCTTGCCGGGGTTCCGTTCCGCTATTTTCTTCCCATTGCCTGGGGGGTGCAGTGGATCATGGGGGTCGTCTTTTTAGGCATCGGCAGCGGAGCGGCTGAAATGGACTGGAAGCTGCTGTCGATCTTTGGGGCCATACTGGTGATCGGCTATTTCTTTATCGGCTGGCTAAACAAACGCTACGGTCACATGATTCAGGGGTAGAATTGAAATCTATCATAGAAGCCTTTTCCCTCACAAGCATCGCCCAATCCATTCAAAAGACGGTCCTCGACATCTGGGGAGACTTCGTATCCCATCTGCCCTATCTCGCTGCGGGCCTGCTGGCGGTACTGACCACATGGGGGGCTGCGGCAGCAGGGTCTATGATAGTGACCCGGATCATGAACCGCTCCCGGTTCCGGCCATCCCTGAAGGAGCTGGCCCGGCGCTTCACGAGCATCGTGATCTGGTTTATGGGTCTGCTCATCGCGGCCATGGTGGTCTTCCCGGGGCTGACTCCTTCAAAAGCGCTGGGCGCGCTGGGAGTGGCCTCCATTGCCATCGGCCTCGCGTTCAAGGATATCTTTGAAAATTTCTTTGCGGGGGTGCTGATCCTTTGGAAATTCCCCTTTGAGCACGGGGACTACATTACCTGCGAGGATGTTACGGGGCAGGTGGAGGATGTGACGGTCCGGATGACCAAGATCCGCCACATGAGCGGAAAACTGGTGGTGGTTCCCAACACCTATCTCTTCAAAAATCCCGTGGAAGTCCTTACCAGCCGGCCCAAGCGCAGGGCCGCCATCATGGCGGGGGTGGCCTATGGCGAGGATGTCTATGAGTCGGTCGAAGTGATCGAAAATGCGGTCCGTTCCTGCAAGAGTGTGGACTTGTCCAAAGAGATCCAGGTCTTTCCTCAGGGCTTCGGTTCCAGCAGCATCGACATCGAGGTGGCCTGGTGGACAAATCCGAGGCCCGTGGACATCCGCAGATCCCGGGGCGAAGTGGTGGCCGCGATCAAGCGGGATCTGGACGCGGCCGGCATCGAAATCCCCTTCCCATATCGGACGTTGACCTTCAAGGAGCCGCTGAAGACTATCAGCGGGTCTGCAGCCTGAGTGATCTTTTTTATTGTCTGCCGCCTATACTTATCCTTCCTGCTTCTCTTTCAGCTTTGGATGCAGCAACAACCACTGACCTGAAAAACCTCATGTGCCTCTTAGCTATATCGTTCATCCATGTAGAAACTGAGGAATAAGTCCAGTTTTAGAATTCTGTCTAACACCTCATTATTTTCAATTGGTATTTGCCGAAAGGCTGCTTGACGGATCATTGTAGTGATATAGAAAGGATTACCGCCACACCGGTCTGCAACAACTGGGGCCATTTTTTCGGAAAGCTCCGCATCGTAATAGGCCGCCACTTTTTTGGCCAGTTCCGCGCCCCAATAGCCGGTCATGGCATCAAGGGTACGAATCTTAAATTTTCCACATGCATGCCAACTAAATTTCTCCTGTACCGAATCATTTATTTCTGACCCGGTGACGAAATGAGGGCAGTTCGGCGATTCCACGGCCTCCTGCATGAAGCCGGTCAGTTCGAAATTGTGCCGGGGCAGGCGGATGTTCTGGAACTCGTCTAAAAAGACGACAATGGTGGAATCGTCGGAATCGGCCACCCGCCGCACGGCATCCAGCGCATCCCGCTGGGGAAAAGGTGTATCCTTCCGGCAGATCGCATCATGCCAGTCGAGCATCCAGTCCAGGCGCCCGGTAAAAGGAAAGCATTCTTTGGCTTCATGAACCGTCCGGATCAGCGCATCCCCGGTGATCCGTTTTTCAACGATCCAAGGCTGGCGGGTGTAAAAACCTACATAATAGCGGATCAGGTTCTCCAGATAATCGACGGCAAACGCGGTGACATCCATCGGCTGATCCGGAAAGCTGTAGTAGACAGGAACAACCGCGTTTGGATCTTCCGGGTCCTGCTCGAAAAAGAGGCGGTTGACCACCCGCTTGAATACCTCGGTCTTGCCCATCCGGCGCTGACCCAGCAGCACCGTGGACATGGTGCGCCGGCGGGCCGCCTCTGTCGCGGCATGGTAAAGGTATTCCAGATGCTCCTCCCGGTCCGTATAGACCGGCTCCGGAACCAGGGGTTTGATCACCCAGGGAACGGACTTTGGCAAAATAGCACTTTCAGGACTCATTCCAAGCCATTCTCCTCATTTTTCCGCAGAATCATCGGCCTCCTGATCCTGCACCACCCCCATCTGGCGCACCACCTCCCGGACGTGCTCCTCATCCCCGGTGCGGCCTCTTTTCCGCTCGTCGAGCTTCTGCACCGCAGAGGTCCGGCCGTAGAGCATTATCGTATCATAGGGAAGCAGCTTCGTATTTCCCATGGGCCCGCCGATATAGGTTCCGTTCTTCCGCGTGATGCCCAGCACCATCACCCCCTCTTTCTTCAGCTTCAGCTCCTCGAGGCTCTTTCCCGAAAGCCAGTCCTCCGGCTCCACCTGCATCTCGCTCACCGCATACTCTCCGGCCAGGTGGAGCATGGCCGCGTAATCACGGACATCCATGTTCGTATAGTGCTTCAGTGCCCAGGTGATCAGGTTGGAGAGGTGGCGATCCACCCATTGGCTTGCGGCCAATGCCCAGAGGAGGAGCAGTCCGAAAAGGATAATGGCCACCCGGACCGCGACCGACTGGGTCGTCTCCAGATTCATGAAGGAGAGGATCAGGGTTGACATCACCGTCACGATCCCGGCATTGCCCAAAAGCATCAGCAGCAGCAGAACCTTACGCCGAACTGGGTGGTTGACCATCTTCTCCGATTCGTTGGTGGTGAAGCCGACCCCGGTGAATGCGGAGCGGGCCTGGAATCTCGCGGCCTGCTTCGAAAGGCCCGTATGTGTGAGGGCGACCGTTGCAATCCGGGTGACGAGAATCGAAAGAACCATTACTGTCAGCAGAGTAATAAGAGAAAGCATAATCCCAACTGGTCGTCAGATCTCTTTGACAGCCTTGCGGGCCGCGACCGCCACCGGGTCCCAGACCGGAGAGAAGGGCGGGGCATAGCTCAGATCGAGAAAGACCATCTGTTCTACCGTAAATCCGGCATGAAGGCAGGTGGCAATGGTGTCGATCCGCTTTCCGGACTCCTGTTTGCCCACGATCTGGCCGCCGAGCAATTTACCGCTCCCCTTTTCCGCATGGATCTTAACCGTGATCTCGGCCGCCCCGGGATAGTAGCCCGGCTTGTTCCTGGTCTTGACCTTCCCGGTGATGAACTCCCATCCCAGATCCTCGATCTCCTTTTGGCTCAATCCCGTGCGGGAGATCTCGGTCTCCATGAACTTTGTGATGGCCGTTCCGATCGCACCCGGGAAGACCGCATCGTCGCCGCCGATGTTGATGCCTGCCACCATCCCCTGTTTATTGGCAACGGTTCCCAGGGCCACATAGAAGGGCTTTTTGCTGATCAGGTGATGGGTCTGGACGCAGTCTCCTGCTGACCAGACGCCTTCGATCTCGGTCTGCTGCCGCTCGTTTACAATGATGCCGTCCCGGACGCCTACGGGAATCCCGGCCGCCTTTGCCAGATCCGAGTTGGGCCTCACCCCGGTCCCGAGGACCACGATGTCTGCCGGCAGCACACGGTTTTCCGTGATCACTGCCGTGACTTTTCCGTTCTTGACTTCGATGCCGGTGAGCGCCTCCTCCCGGTAGAGGTCAACCTTGTGATCGATGAGGGACTGGGAGACGATCGCGCCGATATCCGGGTCCAGGGTTCCCATCACCTCGGGAGCCATCTCCACCAGCGAGACCTCCATCCCCCGCATCAGCATGGCCTCAGCCATCTCCAGGCCGATGTATCCGCCGCCGATCACCACCCCCCGTCTCGGCTTCTCCCGATCGACTACCCCCTTGAAGATCATCCCGCTCTTCAGGGTCGTGATCCCGTAGATCCCCTCCGCATCGATGTTTTCGATGGGGGGGCGGAGTGCAACCGCGCCTGTCGCGACCATCAGTTGATCAAAGGGCTCCCACCACTCCTTTCCGGTATCGAGATTTTCGACCCGGACTCTTCTGTCAGAAAGATCGATCTCCGTCACCTCATGGCGGACATATGCGTCGATGTCCTGATTCTTCTTGAAGGCTTCCGGGGTTCTTGCCACCAGATCGTTTTCGTCATCGACAAGACTGCCGATGTAATAGGGAACCCCTCAGGCCGAATAGGATGTGTGCGGACTCTTTTCAAAGGCTATGATCTCCATCTCCGGCTTCCGCCGACGGGCCTGGGAGGCCGCGCTCATCCCGGCCGCGTCTCCGCCGATTACTACCAGTCGCTCTTTTTTCATCTGAATTCCCTCCTTGCCTGAAGGCTGATATGTTCAAGGTTCTCTTCGATTCCGTCTCCGCTTTTCGACAAATGCTGGGAAGGATCTGCGGTCGAATGAGGAGCATGTCCCAGATCCCATCCCCTTTCATCATCATGGTGAAACCGCTGTTTCCGATAATGGACGAAACCGCGGCCCTCCCACATCCGGACCTCCAGTTCGACCTGATCTCCCTCCACCGAGATGGTATTGTAGGCGTTCTTCTCCTTCCGCACCCGGCTGGAGGTGGCCGTCCCCGCCTGGATCACCAGCACGGAGCGGGCCAGAGTCCGGTAGACGGAATGGGAGCCGCCAGCGTAGCTCATATGAAAGTGGCCGGCCAGGAGCAGATCGAGGTTGCAGCTCTCCAGGGTCGTAAGAACCTTTCCAGCGCTGCCCATCAGCCGCCTTTTCAGGTCGTCCGGTGGCGGCAGAAAGGGATGGTGGGTGACCAGAATTTTTCGGGTCTCCTGCGGAATCCCACAGAAATGCTCCCGGATGATCTCCACCTGCTTTGCAGAGATGCTGCCGTTCGTGAAGGTGAAGGATCTCGCGGTATTAACCCCGAGTACAGCGATCTCGTCATCGGCATAAAACGGGCTGAAATCGTTAGTGATATACCGCTCAAACCGCTTCAATGGCCGCAAAAACCGCCGGCCCACATCATACAGGGGAACATCATGGTTTCCCGGGACCACGATCTTGGGAAAGGGAATCCGTCTTAAAAAATCCCTTGCCGCTCGATACTGCCACGGCCGGGCCCGCTGGGTCAGATCCCCGCTCACCGCCACCAGATCGGGATTCAGCGCCTTCAAATCCGCCACCAGAGCGTCTGCGATTTCCGGGACCACCCTGCCGAAATGGATGTCGGAGATATGTGCGATCCGCTTCATTCTTCAAGCTTTGGGATCATCATCCGCAGGTATCGGGGCCGGATACTGAATCTCAATGGCGTTCGGAAGCGGACGAACTCGCCGTCGGCCAGGGCCTTGAGCCTCTTCTTCCGGCTGTGGATCGTAAACTCCTGGGTCAGAATCGACTTGAGTTCCGGAACCTCCTTGAACCGGCGCTTGAAGATCGCATAGAGTCCCAATTTGAACATGAAGAGCCGGGCCGGGGGCTTGACCTGGGGAGAATAGAGAACGCTCAGATTCCCGTCCGTCAGGGAGAGACGCTGCATCAGGGTGAAGATATCGGTCTCGAACCGGTTGACTCCCACAAATACAAAGGGGGCACGGATGAATTCGGCATCATCCACAGATTCCAGATAGCCCGACATCAGGGGCGGCTGGAGTGCAGCCTTGAACGCGGCAAACGCGACCGCGGCAATCTTCCCGATATTCATCTTTTTCCGATACACCTCCCGCATCTCCACGGCCTTCCGATGGATGCCCAATGAGATATTGTGGACAAAGATATAGCCGTTGATCTCCCCCACATCGACCTCTTCGATCCGGCCGGCAGTCAGGGTTTTGACCGCGGTCTCCACATCCAGCGGTATGTGAAGATCCCTTGCGATCAGGTTGAAGGTACCCAGGGGAAGCACGCCGATGGCCTTTTCGGTTCCCCCGAGCGCGTTGACGGTCCGGTTGATGGTTCCGTCGCCTCCGCCCACGATCAGGATATCCGAAGAACTCTCTACGGCTTTCAATATCTCCTTTCCCATGTTATCAGGAGGAGCCCATACCAGCCGGGCATTGGGGCAGCACTCGTTGAAAAGCTGAGACAGATGCGCCTTTCGCTCCTGCCCCCCGGACCGGGAGAAGTAGCCGGCCCCGAGATTGAGAACCACAATCATCGACTTCCGGGACAAGCCATGGTCATGTTCCCGGTTTTCATGGCCAACGGATCGATTCAAAGAAAGCCTACCTCCGTTCTTTTGCCACAAACCCTTTGAAATAATCGAGGATCGTCTTCTCCTTGTAATCGGTGAACTCCCCGGCATCGAAGAAGACGCCGTAGCAGACCCCGCAGGATTCATACCAGATATGGGGCTGATCCTTGTCCACCATCCGGATCATCCGGGCCCGGCAGACCGGGCAGTTGACCTCATCGATCTCATTGTATTTTCTGCCGGTCTCCGGATCACCGGAATCGATGATCTCAGAACCGGGAATCCCTTTGAGCTTTTCATGCTCGAGCATGTCGAACCAGAGCCCTTTGCAGCCAAGGCAGCGGTCAACAGTCACCTCCTCGTATTCGATCTTCTCCATATCCGTTTGGCACTTGGGGCATTTCATGGTGCTCTCTCCTTCTTTACCGTCTCGCTTGAGTATTCTTTTCGATATCAAAGATGACCAGCAGGATCTCGGCATAGACCCGGATGCTCAGCAGATAGAGGAATAAGGCCAGGATTCCGAGCAGGGGTCTTATGATCTGCCCCTGCATAAAACCCATGACAATGGCAATGATCATCAGAATGGCTCCGACGACCATTCCCACGGCATAGAGGATCTTGATGAGCGGCGGGGTGAAATAGCGGGTAAAGGAGAAATCGATCAATCCCTTCAGAGCATCCACCGGCGATCGACTTCTCGGCTTTCCCACCTCAGATTCCGACTCGGAAGGCTCCAGTCTTTCCTGGCAATGTTTACACTTGATCGCCTTTTTTCGGATCCGCTCATCACAATAGGGGCAGCGGACAAGCTCTGCATCGTTCTCCTCTGCATCGGCCTCTTTTTCACGATCCATCAGCGGAGATTTTACGGTAGTGCTGGATCGCTGAAAAGCTTCGGTGATCTTCGGCTCTCCCCTCGGGGCCGGAGGAGATGGGGCAGATTCCGGTTCCGACCGCGGAACATAGTCGGGAAAAGGGGTTCCGCAATAGACACAGGCCGCTCTCGGATGCTGCTTATGTCTGCACTTGGAACATTGAACCATCTCCTCCCCGTCCTTCTTTTGGGAAGAGGATTTTGAAGAATCCTTCTGCGGTTTTGGGGGTTGCTTTTTCGACGCGATGGGGGCATCTCCCCCTTTTTGGATCGGAAAACGGGTGCTGCACTTGGGACACCGGATCTTGACCTCCTTATCCGGAACCTTGGCATCATCGATCTGGGAGGTGAAACTGCAGTTGGGGCATTGAACTTTCATCCGCTCTACCATCTCCTCTGTGATGATTATTCGTAGATGAACTCCCTGACTTTCAACACACCGCCGCCGGGAACAGGGATCTCCCGTTCGATCACGCGCACCGGCTGATCATCGGCATCGTCCGAATCGGAGCCGGGCAGCGCCGCCTTCACCCCGGCGATCTTGCGTTTTCCGGCATGGGCCGCCACCGGCGCCTCCGGGGCTTTACCGGAGGCAGCCGCAGCCTCCTCCTCGGGCCCCAAGAGCCAGATCACTTTTCCCTGTGCCGCGCTTTCGGGCACAGCCCTCTCCGGAGGGGAAGCGGACAATTCAGGGGCCGGGGCCGGCGGGGCAATGGCTTTCACCCCCTCTTTGAGACATCTGTTGAACTGGCGCTCATCTTTTGCAACCGAACGGCAATCCTTCCATCGGGAGATCATAACCCGGTATTCGGCCTCCGAGAGGGGATTTCCTTCAGGATCGTAAAAGCGGGTATCCTGCGCCCACAGGAAAGGAGCAAACAGCAGATGCAATCCAGCGGCAATGATCCAGCCAGCAGCCCAAAATCTTCTCATGCCCCCTCCTCTTCTGGTTCCATAGACATTTCTTCCATTATCCAAGGGTACGTGAATCGAGGAAAAAATGCAACTCCCTTCGCCATGTTGGAGACGATTCGAAGATAAAGCGGCAAGGGTCCGGAAATCTCCTGTCACCGCTTGCTGATGCGGTCGATATAGCTGAAGGTGTAGTCGAATTTCCCATCGGGGCCCGGAACCGCTTCGATCTCCGTCAGATAGACCGTATCCGATCCCCGGTGGTCCGCCGGGCCAAAGGATACAAAATAGCCCCCGAGATCCGCGTTTGACATGGATTCGATGGCCCGTTTCAGCCGGGAGAAGTCGGGCGCGTCTCCCGCAGCCCCGAGGGCCATGTCCATCGCCTTGGCTGCAAGAAAGCCCTCGAGGCTGACAAAGCCGAAGTCGCTGCCGCCGATGGCTTCCTGATACTCCCGCACCACAGGGACTCCCGCATCCCAGGGGTCCGGGACCACCTGGCTTATGAAAACATTTGCGGTGTTTCCCCGCAGGGATCTGGCCAGGGCATGGGAGCCCACAAAGGAGATGTTCATGAAGACCGCATCGAAATCGAGCCTTCGCCACATATTGATCGCGGCCGCACAGGGGAGATAGGCGCCGACCATGATCACCGCATCCACCCGGTTTCCCGCGATCTGGCGCACACTCTGCCCCACCTGAAGGCTGTTCCGTTTATAGTTGGGAACGAATCTCCAGAACTTCTCCCATTCCGCGTCCGTTGCCCCGTCTGGGGGTATGGAGGGAAGGGCCGGAATTATCTCGATGCCTTCGATTTGGGAGACGGCCTTGCGTGCGCCCGATACTCCGGCAAAGCCGAATGCATCCCGCTGGACAAACAGGGAGATCTTTTTGACCCCGACATCCTCTTTGAGTCGGCGGATCATGTTCTCGATCTCCGCATCATAGCTCGCGCGCAGGCTGAAGGAATGGGGATTGGCTCTGGGGTCGCTGAGAAAATCCGCGCCTGTAAACGCACCGAAGAAGATGGTGTTCGCGGCTTTGGCAAGGGGAACCGCCACCTTGGAAGTGGGGGTTCCCACATAGCCGAAAAGGGCATGAACCGGTTCTGCAACAAAGGCTTCGGTGTTTTGGATACATCGATCCGGCTCATACCCGTCATCCTTTACGAGCAGGCGGATGTTCTGGGCGTTACGATCGAAATAGGCCGCAGCCCCCCGGTGCATCTGGGTCCCCAGAAAGGCCGTGGGTCCTGTGAGCGCGCAGGATTGCCCCAGAACCGTCTCTGAAAAGGCTGGGGGCGAGCCAGACAGCCCCACGATAATCAATATCGCTATTGCCGAAATTCCCAAAGCTTTTTGTCGCATGCTGAACCTCCCCGGATATCATTCATAGCGGATCATTGGAACAGGGATGTTGAATCCTCCCATCCTGTTATGGATACAGCAGCAGCGCTTCAGGATCAAGAAAAAAAGCCCGAAACCAAAGGTTTTCAGCTTTGGGCGTCCGCGATGGCCACCTCTTCAAAGGTTTTGATCTCGCACAGGATTCGGGTCGCGGCATCCATCAGCTCCATGGCCAGAGCCGCGCCGGTTCCCTCTCCGAGCCGGAACCGGAGATCCAGCAGCGGCTGAAGATCGAGGCGCTCCAGCATATACCGATGTCCCACCTCCACCGAGTTGTGCCCGGCAAAGAGATATGCCCTTGCGGCCGGGGCCAGCTCACACGCAACCAGTGCCCCGGCCGTGGAGATCAACCCATCACAGATCACCGGAATCCCTTTTCCGGCCGCACCGATCACCAGCCCCGCAAGACCTCCGATCTCACATCCCCCCACCTTTGCCAGCACGTCGATGGGATCGCGTGGATCTGGACGGTTCCGCGCCAGCCCGGTTTCGATAGCCCGGATCTTCCGCGTAAGCCCCGCATCATCCACCCCGGTCCCTCTGCCGGTCAACCGCTCCACAGGAATGCCGGAAAAGGCCGCGATGATCGCAGTGGAGGGAGTCGTGTTCCCGATGCCCATATCTCCGGTTCCCAGAAGATGAAGCGGCTCCTTTTCCATCAGCTCGTTGACGATCTCGATCCCGGCCTCGATACTTTGGACCGCCTCGTCCCGGGTCATGGCAGGCCCCTTGGCAAAGTTTCGGGTCCCTTTGCAGACCTTTTTGTGAAAGATCGGCAGATCCGCGGGGAAATCTCCGCACACCCCCAGGTCGGCAACCCTCACCTCGGCCCCGGCATGACGGGCCAGCACATTGATGGACGCGCCGCCATTGACGAAGTTCATCACCATCTGCCGCGTCACCTCCGAGGGGAAGAGGCTCACCCCCTCCTTGCAGATGCCGTGATCTCCGGCGCAGGTGACAATCGCTTTCTTCTCCAGACGCACATCCAGGGTCTTGAAGATTCCGGCAAGTCTTGCAGAGATCTCCTCCAGCAGCCCCAAACTTCCCGCGGGCCTGGCATGATTCCGGAGGCGATCCTTTGCGGCCTCATAGATTTGGGCATCCGGGGTTTGAATTCCATCGACGGTCTTTTTCAGAAGCTCCATTCTTACCTCCATCTCTTTGTCATGATTTTCAGGCAAAAAAAAACCGTGCTACAGGATTTATACCTGTAGCACGGAATCTGTCGGACGCATCTTCCTGCGGTTATGGCAGGTCTTCTGGCTTGCAGATCTTTCCGTGGCCCGCGCCTTCCCGCACTATAAAACATCGGGGATTTTGAAAATCCATATCCGATGCTTTAAAAAAGCAGTGGCAATATGCGGGGCCGGTCCCTGCTTACAGCGCCGGTCCAACGCTGCGGATTCTCACCGCATTCCCTTTTCACCGCCCAAAAAGGCGACACCACAACCGGTCAAGAGAGTACACCATCGGACGGAAAAATCAACCTGATTTAAAAAGCAACCTGATTTTTGAGGAAAAACGCCATGCACTTCGGATCGCTCTTGACCGCCCGGAAATTACTGGCCAGCCACCTCTTTGGAGCAGTGCTTGCAGATCTTGGCCCGGCTCTTGATGATCTCGGCGCAGAAGGGACATTCCCGGGTGAAGTTGCGCTCATGGATCTTCTTGACGGCCGCCTCGACCTTCTTGCGGATGATGTCGTTGCCGAAATCCTTCTCCCGCAGGGGGTCGATCTCGGCCGGGGTTCCGATATCCCGGATCATCTCCGCAGCCCTGACCCGAACCCGTGCCGGTTCATTGGCATCCACCAGGATCGTCAGCACCCCGGCCGCGTCCTTTCGGGCTTCCATCTCATCGAGTACCGCAAAACCCTTCTCGACCTTCTCCTTCATGGCCTCCTGCTCTGCCAGGACCTCCTCATCGATGATCTGTCCCTTCCCGCCAAATGGCCCGAAAACCGACATATATTCGAAATTCCGGCCTTCGGGATAGCAGATGCACCGGTAGGATGCGGTCCGCCCATAGGTTCCCTCGATATGATCCCAGCCCTGGACATAGGTGGGACATTCATCGTTGAAACACATATAAAGGTATGGGGTTCCCCACCCGAGACCATCGTCGCAGGGGACCGGCGGAACCTCCCAGATGTTCATCTCGACGCCGCAATGGGGACACTGGGGGCGCTCCGCAGACATGATTTTGGCAAAAACCTCTTCTTTGGTGATTATATGCACTGGATATTCCTCCGTGAGCGATTTTGGATATCGAACCGATTTCGATCAATGTCTTGAAAATTCGTGTTGATGCGGAAACAATGTAAGAAATTTACAGGGTTTGTCAAATACTTTCAGACTTTTTCATCGCCCTGCGCCGCCCCGGCCGAACCGTTGCAAATCAATTCGGGAAAGGATTGACAAGCCGAAAAAAGCATCATAAAATACGAAGTTTATAGATAGGGTTTTGCTGTAAAATGGAAGAGGACTCTCCATTTGCTGCTTCCAAATTCTTTTAGCATCAGAGGTGAATGAATGCTCAGGTTAATGCGGGATTATGCCACAAGCTGGTTTATCAAGATCATTTTAGGGGCCATTGTCATTGTCTTTGTTCTGTGGGGTGTCGGCAACTATGGAGACCAGAGCCAGAACCAGATTGCCCTTGTCAACGGAGAGCCGATTACCGTTGAGGAGTATCGGACCGCCTACAACAATCTTCTAGAGCGGTACCGCCAGATGTACGGTGAGAATTTCAACGATGATATCCTGAAGATGCTCGATCTGGAAAATCAGGCCATCAACAGCCTGATCGAGCAGCGGCTTCTGCTTCAGGAGGCCAAGCGCCTGGAATTCCGGGTGACGGACGAGGAATTGGCTGAAGCCATCCGAACCATGCCGGTATTTCAGCAGGATGGAAGGTTCAGCAATCGGATCTATCAGGCGGTGCTGAGCCAGAACCGGCTGACCCCCGAAACCTTCGAGGTGCTGCAGCGCCAGTCCATGCTCACGGAAAAGATCCGCTCCTTTATCACCGGAAACGTCAAGGTCTCGGAGCTGGAGACCCGGGAATGGTTCCACTGGAACAACAGCCAGGTAAAAATCGACTATGTGCTCTTCGATCCGGCCGCGTATGAAGATGTCGAGCCGGCAGAAGAGGCGCTGCACTCCTATTACGAGAAGAATAAGGAGAAGTACAAGAGCGAACCCAAGGTCAAGGCCCGGTATGTCCGCATCGATCCGGAGATCTTTACGGATGGGGTGACGGTGACAGACGAGGAGATCCTGGCCGATTACGAGGAGAACATCGAGGAATTCAGGACCGAAAAGAGCGTCTCTGCACGCCATATTCTGTTGAAGACCGAGCCGGATGAGAGCGAAGAGTCGGTGGAGGAGAAGCGGAAAAAGGCCTTGGAGATCATGGAGAAGGCCAAAGCCGGGGAGGACTTTGCAGAGCTGGCCAGGACTCACTCCGAAGGCCCCACCAAGGAGAATGGCGGAGATCTGGGGGAATTCAAACAGGGGGACATGGTCAAACCCTTTTCCGATACGGCCTTCTCGATGGCCCCCGGCCAGATCAGCGAGCCGGTGAAGACGCAGTTCGGCTGGCATGTCATAAAGGTGGAAAAGGTCAACGAGGCTTCTACCAAAACCGTGGAAGAGGCGACCGAAACCATTCGGGAGAAGCTGGCTCAGCAGCGGGCAAAAACTCTCGCGTATGAGGCCGCGGAAAACCTCTATGATGCTACCTTCGAAGGGGACAATCTTGCCGAGATCGCAAAGATGCACAATCTTGAACCGGCAGAAACCGATCCTTTCACCCGCCAGGGACCTGATGCGGAGAAGATTACCGATAAACGGGGCTTTGCCCGGGCGGCCTTTGAGCTGCAGGAGAACGGGATCAGCGACATCATCGATCTGAATGATGTCTATTATCTCATCCAGGTGACGGAAAAACTTCCGGCACAGGTGGAGGAATACGATGCGGTCAAGGAGAAGGTGAAGAGGGATTTGACCAGAGAACTCCGGGAAGAGAAGGCAAAGGAAGCGGCAGACGCCTTTGCGACCCAGATCGCAAAAGAGGGAACAAGCCTGACCGATGCGGCCGGGGCCGGGGAACTGGAAGTGAAGACCACCGATTTCTTCAAGCGGACCGGCGCGATTCCCGAGATCGGCTATGAACAGGAGATCACAAAGGCCGCTTTTCAACTGACTGGGGAAAATCCCTATCCCGACTCCCCTTTAAAAGCGCAAAAAGGGTATTATATTATCGCTTTAAAGGAGAAAAAGCTGCCGGAGGCCGAAGAATTTGAGAATCAGAAGGATTCGGTGGAAAAGCAGTTGCTTAGACAGAAGGAATTTAAAACCCTGGAAAAGTGGATCGCTCAGCTCAGAGAATCGAGTGAGATCGAGCAGTATATGGATTAACCGCTTTTTTTTAATCAGCGGAGGAGAGAAAGCCATGCGGGAAACCACCAAGAAGTGTCCCTATTGCTCCGTTACCATTGCAATCAATGACACGCAATGCTTCTCCTGCAAGAACAAGGTGGGAGAGCCCGATGATCACGGGATCGCCAAAAAGCCGACCGACTGGATGAGCTACATCTATGCCGTCGTCTCCATCGGCGCGTTTTCCGGTTTCATCTACTGGCTCTTTTTCCTAAAAGATAAAGGAGGTTGATTTCAATGTCCCATCCGACCGCGAAGGAACAGGAGATCCTGCTCAAATTTGCGCGGGATGTGATCATAGAGGCGCTCACCGGCAGAACCGCTCCTCCCCCGGCCGAAATCACGGACATGATGAAGGAGAAGCGGGGCTGCTTTGTCACCCTTCACAAGGACGGGGATCTGAGAGGCTGCATCGGCACCATCGAGCCGATCGCGGAGCTTGCGGATGCGGTGCGGGAGAATGCCCTCAATTCGGCCTTCAAAGATCCGAGATTTCCCCCCCTTACGGAAGAGGAGGTTTCCCGTATCCACATCGAGATCAGCGTACTGACACCGCCAGAGATCCTCGAACAGAGTGGGGGGGAGGATCTGAAGGCCAAGCTGAAACCAGGGGTTCACGGCGTCATCCTCTCTAAGGGATGGCGCCAGTCCACCTTCCTGCCCCAGGTCTGGGAGCAGCTTCCGGAGACGGAGACCTTCCTGACGCACCTCTGCCAGAAGGGGCAGATGGGATCAGACTGCTGGAAGGACCCGGATACGGTGGTGAAGACCTACGAGGCCTTCTATTTTGAAGAGTAGTCTGCGCCCTCAAAGTCGAGCAGGCGCTTTTTGAGTTCGGGGCCGCCGCCAAAGCCGCCCACGGTTCGATCCTGCCGGACCACCCGATGGCAGGGAATGAGGAGGGGGAATGGATTGCTGGCCATGACGCTTCCCACGAACCGGGCGGCTTTGGGCCGTCCGATTTGTCGGGCGATCTCCCCGTAGGAGCGCACCTCACCGGCAGGGATGTCGGCCACAATTTCCAGCGTCCTCCACTGTAGCGCGGTTAGCCCCTCTCTTGCCATCCGATCCCAGGGCAGGATCAACGCCTTGCCTGCAAAATACCCCAGAATCGACGACCGAATCCGCTGCGCCGAATCATCCGTATGGAACTCTTCCCGAAGAAGACCCCATTCTGCGGTCATGGCTTCGGCAAGGGCCGTAAGGTCGAGCCGGGGCAGATAGACCCGTCGAAGGAGAAAAGGATCGGCTTCATGGACAAAGCCCATGGGGCCAAATCGGGTATAGAAGGTTATCTGATATAAACGGGGGATTGGCATCGGTCATGGTTCCATAAAAAAATCCCCCGGGCCTCATCGTTTGACGGCTCAGTCAACTTTGCCGAACAAAGGCCGGGGGATTTAAGATCTTCCAGGATCGACTTCAGACGCGGATCAGGTCTCCTCGACGGTGATGGCGTCTTCCTCGCACACCTCGATGCAGCTCTCGCATCCGAGACACTCCTCAGCGTTCACCGGCACGGATTTGCCGTCCTGCATCTCGAATACCTCCACCGGACAGACATCCACACACTCTTCGCAGCCCGCACATTTTTCTTCATCTACTGAAGGGATAAATGCCATTTTGTTCTTTCTCCTTTCTATTCTATTCCCTCGCCTGCGATTCCCATCGAATCACATGTTTCCGTAAAAAACGAGAAAACCCCATATACCAGATTTATCCGGGGAGTCAAGCCCTGTTATCATTTTTTTTAAAAAAATCCTCTCAAAAAAGAGCGGGGAAATAGATAAATACATATCAACAGGTTATAGAACAGGCTCCAGGAGACCGATCAGCAGATTCTCTTCACCGGCCTCGGATTCTTCCTTTTGGGCGCCGCTCAACCGGGTAAGGGCCTCCATCGGCCCTGTCCCGCTGATCCGGTGGAGTCGCAGGCGGAGCATCCTTTTTCCCGCACCTTCCGGTGGCGAGGGGGCCGCTGTAGCGGGACCCTGGGTCAGCGCCGCCTCCAGAAACCCCTGGAGGGCCTCCCGCCATCCAAAGAGATCCGGCGGTTCGATCAGCGGTATCCCCTCGATCTCTGCAACCGTCTCGCCTTCGGGCAGATCATCGATCATCTGCTCGAAGGCCGCGCGGCTTTGGGTGATCCAGAGGGACGGGATCTCCTTCTCTTTTTGGGCCAATTGGGCCCAGGCTTCGATCCGGCTCCGGGTGGCATAGATCCCCAAGTCCTCTCCCCAGGGAAGGATTGGGTCGCTCTGCTCCTCGAAATCATCGCTTTTGAGGGCCTTCATCAACTGTTTCTGCATCCCTTCGTAATCCGACAGCCCGGCCTCAAGCTCTCCCTGTTGCCGGTCGAACCGTTCGGCCATCAGCAGAAAAATCCTCGCGGTAAAGAGCGGGTCCGGCTTCGGCCCCTTCTCCCGATCCATCTCCCGATTCATCCCTTTGATTTCCGAGCGGATTCGGCTCAAAGTATTCTCATCATAGAAAGGGATCTCGCCTCCTCTTCCCTTGAAATGTGAGAGCGCACCGCCGTGAAGATCGGCCCAGGCAACATAGGAATTCAATTGCTGAAGAAGCTTCTCCTCGTCCCCCTGAACCGGGATGCGGAGATCGATATCCACCTTTTCCGAAACAGCGTCAGAAGGGGCTGGATCGGGCCTTGATTCCAAAGAGATCGGCCCATAGATCAAAATCTTTTCAAAACAGCGGGCAAACGCGGCCGCAACCGGCGCCGTCATATGGGTGAAGGGGAAATATAGAGGGTTCATCCTAATCTGTCCTTTCATCTGTTCGCGCTAATGTGCGCTTTTATCCGTTCGTCTTCCGATCCCGGACCGTGACGCCCTTTTCGAGCAGTTCCTCCCGAATCCGGTCCGCGATGGCCCAGTTATTTTCGGCTCTGGCCGCCTCCCGCTGCCGGATCAGCTCCCGGATCTTCGGATCTTCCAGAGAATCGGTAAAGTCGAGCACGTTCAGCACAGAATCGATGCCGGAAAAGGACTCCAGGATCTTCTCCGCATCCTTCTGGCTGAAACGGCCTTCCAGGGCCAGCTTGTTGATCCGTTTGACATTGCCGAAGAGCGCGGCCAGCGCGGCCGAGATGTTCAAATCATCGTCCATCGCGCTGATGAAGCCGTTTTTGATGTCATACAGGAGTTGATCCAGCTCCGGAAAGGGATCGGGGGATACTCTGGTCTTTCCGTTTTTCACATTGATCAGCGCCTGGATGCATGCGTTCAGGCGTTGCAGAGAGCGGCTGGCCGCATCGAGCCGGTCCGTGGAGAAGATCACCGGCTTCCGGTAATGGGCCGAAAGGAGCCAGAAGCGGATCTCCTTGCCGGTGTAACCCATCTCCGTCAGATCATCGATGGTCACGGACCAGCCGTGGTCATCCAGCTTCTTCCCCTCCACCAGCACCCGGTCGCAATGGAGCCAGTATCGGGCCAGAGGCTTTCCGGTTAGGGCCGACGCGATCGCGATCTCGTTTTCATGGTGGGGAAATACGAGTTCTCTTCCGCTGGTGTGGATGTCATAGATCTCCCCCAGATACTTCATGGAGATGGCCGCGCACTGGAGATGCCATGAGGGGCGGACATTTCCCCACTCGGTCTTGACGTAGATGCCCCGCTTCAATTCCGAGAGGCGGGAGCGCTTCAGGAGGGTGAAATCTCGGGGGTTGTCCTTCTCGTATTCGTCCAGATCAACGGTCGCGCCGAGCCGGATCTTGTTCAGATCCACGCCGGAGAGCTTTCCGTAGTCGGAAAACCGGGAGATGTCGAAATATAAGGAGCGCAGCTTCTCGTAGGCCACACCCTTTTTGACGAGCTTCTCCGCGACCGCGACCATGTCGTCCACATGCTCGCTGGTCCTGGGATAGGCCGCGGCCGGCTGAATGCCGAGGGTTTTGAGATCCCTTTGAAAATCCGCAATATTTTTCTCGGTAAACTCGGTCAGTTCCACGCCCTTCTCTTCGGAGCCGTTGATGGTTCGGTCGTCCAGATCGGTGATGTTCATGATCTGTTTGACCTCATACCCCCGGAAACCGAGATACCGGCAGAGCAGATCCGAGAAGATGAAGCGCCGGTACTCTCCGGCATGAAGCCGGGCATCGGCCGTAGGGCCGCAGGAATAAAGAGATACTTTTCCCGGAATCAGGGGCTGAAATGTCTCCTTGTCGCGGCTCATGGTGTTGAAGAGATTGAGATCGACCTTCTCCTTTACGGCAAAAAGAGAGGTACTCAGATACCGCTCCCCGCTGTCCGGGAAGATGACGACAATGGTCCCCTCCTTCATTGATGCGGCCTTTTGGGCCGCGATGACCAGGGCCGCGCCGCTGCTCATCCCCACAAAAAGGCCCTCCTCCCGGGCCAACCGGCGGGTCATCTCAAAGGCCTCTTCATCATCGATGTTGACCTTCTCGTCGAGGCGCGCCTTTTCATAGAGTTCGGGGCAGTAGGCCTCCTTCATGTTCTTCAGGCCCTGGATCTTATGACCCAGATACGGCTCCACACCGATGATTTCGATCTTCGGGCTGTACTCCTTCATCCGGCGGGAGATCCCCATGAGGGTTCCGGTGGTTCCCATCGTTGCCACAACGACAGTGACCTCCCCGTTTGTCTGCTCCCAGATCTCCTGTGCGGTCCCGCTGTAGTGGGCCTCCCAGTTGGCCGGGTTATTATACTGATCGGCCATGAAATAGGCATCCGGGTTTTCCCGCGCAAGCCGGTAGACCTCCTCGATCGCGCCGTCGGTTCCCAGATGGCCCGGCGTCAGCAGGATCTCTGCCCCCCGCGCCTTTAAAATTTTCTGCCGCTCGATGCTCGCGGCCTCGGACATGGCCAGCAGCAGCCGGTACCCCTTGACGGAGCAGACCAGGGCAAGGCCGATGCCGGTGTTGCCGGAGGTGGCCTCGATCACGGTTCTGTCGGGGGTCAGCTCACCGGAACGCTCTCCGGCCTCGATCATGGAGAGAGCCGCCCGATCCTTGATGGAGCCGCCCGGGTTGAAGTATTCGAGCTTGGCCAGTATCCGGACCCGGGGGTTCGGATTGAGCTTGACGATCTCGACCATGGGCGTGTTGCCGATGGCATCCAGTATTGAATATCCCATATCGGTTTCCTGTTCGAGGCAGAGATCTTCTGCCTCCTCTTTCGTTTGCTTTACTTCTGCGGATTTCGATCCTGTTCCGGAAAACGTTCTTCCAACGCCGAGCGGATCTGCCGGTCCACAGACTCGGGCGCGGCTGCGGCATCGATGCGGATGAAACGCTCCGGATCTTCATCGGCAAGCGAGAGATACCCGGCCCGGACCCGGGCGTGAAAATCGAGGGCCTCCTGCTCGAACCGGCTTTCCGCGTCGGATCGGCTCCGATCTCCCAATGCCCTGGAGAGGCCGATCTCCGGGGGGAGGTCGAGAAGAAAAGTAAGATCGGGCATGAAATCATTCAACGCGGTCCGGTGAAAGGCTCTGAGGAGTTCGATATCGAGGCCCCGGGCATATCCCTGATACGCGAGGGTGGCGTCGAAATACCGGTCGCAGAGAACCACCTTTTTTTTCGCTAGGGCCGGCCGGATGAGGGTGTTCACATGATCGGCCCGGTCCGCCATGTAGAGGAGAAGCTCAGCCGTCGGGTCCATGCCCTTCTGCTCAGGCGAGAGAAGGATCGCGCGAATCCGTTCTCCCAAGGCTGTTCCGCCAGGCTCCCGGGTGAGGAGAAGTTCATACCCCCTGCTTTGCAGAAAACGGCCCGCCTCCCGCATCCGGGTGGTCTTTCCGGAGCCCTCTATTCCTTCGAATGTGATAAACATGAAAAGGCCCCTTTAGATAACGCTCTTCTCTTGATGATCTTCACCCCCCAATGGCCGGAGGTCTATTATACGGCCTCTATCCACCTTCAGATACCGCTCTTATCTTGATTATATTCTTCTCCATCTGGCCAACCGGCCTCGGCCGGTTCTTCTCCATTCTGCGGCATCGGTTCCGGGCTCTCTCCGTCTCTTCCCCGGTAAAAATGGCGGCCATACATATTATGATAAGAAGTCCAGGAGCGATGCAATCCTTTTTTGGCGATGAAATCCCGGATACCGTTCATTTTGGCATCGATATCGTCGATATGGTTCAAGAGTACCGCCTCGATGGTCTTGGGCAATTCCGGAGAGCCGAACTCCCTTGTGCCGTGGTGGCTCACTACCATGTGTTTCACCAGCAGGGAAAGCTCCTCGGGAAAATCGGGCAGTTTTCGGATCTTCTCAGCGATCATCTCACAGCCGATGAGGATATGGCTCAGAAACCGCCCCTCGTCAGAATAGTCGATCCGGCAACTGTAGTCGAACTCCCGGATCTTGCCGATGTCGTGAAGAACCGCGCCGGCCAGCAGCATATCCATATCGATGCCCGAATAATGCCCCCCCAGCCGTTCCACTAGAATCGCCATGGAGAGGGTATGCTCCAGCAGCCCCCCGAGGTAGGCATGGTGCATCTTCTTTGCGGCCGGCGCGATCTTGAATCCCCGGACAAATTTTTCATCGGCAAAGAAGGCATCCATCAGCCCCAGCAGATGCGGATTTTTCATTTTATTCCGGACAAGTTCCACCAGCTTCTCGAACATCGCGTCGATGTTGCGGGTGGTGGCCGGGATAAAATCCGCGGCGTCGATGCCCTCAGGGGTCGTGATCTCCACCTGCCGGATCGTCAACTGAAGATTTCCCATATATTGGGAGGCGCTGCCGTTGATCCGCACAAAATCGGCCGCGGCCAGAACAGAAGAAAGCTGATCCGCATTCTCCCAGATCACGCCCTTGATCCGGCCGGTTCTGTCTGACAGCGTAATATTGAGAAAGGGGTTGCCATCCTTTTTGGTGGCAACGGAACACTCGTAGAGGACAAAGACATCCTCCACCGAATCTCCGGCCTTTATGGTATCGACAAACTGCTTTTTCATCGGTTCCGGCTTTTCATCTTTTATAGATCCTTTTCCCGATCTTCATTTTGGGTCTTTTCCCCGATTTTCTTCGGAGTCTTCTTCCCGATCTTCTTCCCGATCTTCTTCCGGGTCTTCTTCCGGGTCTTCTTTCGGGGAACGGCAGTTGAACTCCCATTCTGCCATCTTCTCCAGCATCTGGTAATCGGTCATATCACACCGGATCGGCGTGATGCTGACATACCCCTGGTAGAGCGCTGTCCAGTCGATCTCCCCATCACCTTCAAACCGCTGGGTGTCACCGCCGAGCCAATGATAGGAGCGGTTTCGGGGATCGACCCGTTTTTCGAAATATTCGGTTAGCACCGAGACCCCCTGGCGGCTGATCCGGAAGCCGTTGATCTTTTCCATCGGCAGATCCGGGACATTGACATTGAGCAGGGTTCCGAAGGGCAGCCCCCTGTCCAGGATCTGGCAGAGGATCTTTTCGGCAACAGATGCGGCCGGCTCGAAGCTGTGGACATCAGAGGCGTTGACAGATACTGCAACGGAGGGGATGCCGTAGAGGGCCGCCTCCCGGGCCGCGGAGACGGTTCCGGAGTAGTTGATGCTCACCCCCACGTTCGCACCCGGATTGATGCCGGAGATCACGGCATCGGGCTTTTTCCCGAGCACCTCCAGGATGCCGATCTTGACACAGTCGGCCGGTGTTCCGTCCACCGCATACCCCTCATATCCTCCCCAGACCCGTACCCTGTGGGTTCTTAAAGGCTGGTGCAGGGTGATGCCGTGGCCCACTGCGCTCCGCTCCCGGTCCGGGGCCACCACAACCACCCCGTGGCTTTTGAAAAAACGTCCGTAGAGAGCCCAGAGCCCCTCGGCATGGATGCCGTCATCATTTGTCAGAAGGATTGTCGCCATAATTTTTTTAAGAGTACACCTTGACAATTGCGCCTGAATTGAGCTTTATACTTTAAATTTGATCTCGGTTCAAGTTTAATCCGATTTATATTGGTTTATACCGGTTTATCCATATCCGGAGGTTTTATCTTTTATAAAAATCGGTTATAATCATTTAGAATGATGACCTTTTGGAAGGTGGATACACATATATGTCCAAAACCCTGAAATCCCCGCTTCATCTTGCCCTTCTGATTGGGATGCTGCTGATCCTCTGTTCTGCGGCCCATGCCCAATTCGAAGAACTCATTCCGGATGATGATCCGGACATTCCGTGGCGGATCTTTGCGGATCAAGTGGAGTTCGATCAAGTGACCCAACAGTACCGGGCCAAAGGAAATGTGACCATCAAACGGGAGGATCTCACCTTTACGGCGGATCGGCTCATCTTTGACAGGGATGACTTGACCGTGATCGCGGACGGAGATGTGGTCATTCAAAGCGATGCAGGGCGCCTCACCGGGGCCCGTATCGAGCTGAATCTGGCGGCCGAGACCGGAACGATCCATAACGGGGATATCTTTCTGCGGGCCAACCATTTCTACATCCGGGGAGACCGGATCGAAAAGGTGGGCAGGGCCACCTACGAGGCCTTCAGCGCCAGCGTCACCTCCTGTGACGGAAAGACCCCCGACTGGAAGATAACCGGGAACCATGTCAAAGTGACCATCGAGGGGTACGGGTATGTCACCCATGCCGCGCTCTGGGCCAAAAAGATCCCGCTGCTCTATACCCCCTTCTTCTTCTTTCCGGTAAAGGAGAAGCGCCAGACCGGTCTTCTTGTGCCCCGGCTGGACCATTCAGATCGAAAAGGCTTCTCCTTCACCCAGCCTCTCTATCTCGCGATCGACAAAAGCTCGGATGCCACCTTTTACGATCATTATATGGCGGATCGGGGCCACAAGTTCGGCGCGGAATACCGGTATGTGCTGGACCAATCCAAGGGGACATTGATGGCCAATTATCTGGATGACGAGAAGATCGATGACGGAACCGCGGATGCGAGCGAAAATTGGGGATATACCGAAGACAGTGCGATCCGAACCAATGAGAGCCGATACTGGATTCGGATGAAGCATGATCAGGATCTCCCCCTGGGGTTGACCGGAGAGATGGATATCGATATCGTGAGCGATCAGGACTATCTCCATGAGTTCAGGGACGGCTACACCGGCTTCGATCGGACCGAACGGTATTTCCGGGGCAACTTCGGCCGGGAGCTGGACGACTATACGGACCCGGTGCGCACCAACCGGCTCCGGCTCTACCGATGGGGAACTCACTATGCCTTCTACGGGGAGGCTCGCTGGTACGATCATGTCATCGATGAACCGGTTGTTCCGGCAGATGGCCAGGGAGTTGTGCCGGTGGAAAAAAGGGATGACACCCTCCACATGCTGCCAATGATCACTTTTGATACGGTCCTCCAGCCCCTGTGGAACACATCCCTCAACTGGAAAATGGATTCGGAATATACCTATTTTCATCGGGAGGAGGGGACAACCGGACACCGGGCAGACCTCTATCCCAGATTCTTCTATCCCCTTCGATTTGGCCCCTATTTCACCCTGGAGCCCTCCCTGGGACTTCGGGAGACCTTCTGGGCAGTGGAGGAGGAGAGTACGGCTTCCGATCCCCTCACAGCCGGAGAAGCCCCTCTTACAGCGTCTGAAGAGGAGACCTTCAGAAGGGAGACATATGATATCCGGATCGATCTCTCCACCCATCTCTACCGGGTCTATCGGCCGGGGATGGAGGGGGTTGAAGGCATAAAGCACACCCTTCTGCCCCGGATCTACTATGAATATGTGGAGGAGGAGGATCAGGAGGAGTATCCCTTTTTTGACCCGAAAGACCGGATCGGCGTCAACAATCGGATCACCTATTCCCTCACCAATCTCTTTACGGCCCGGCTGGCAGATCGGCCCGAACCCGAAAGAACTCCAAAATTTTCGACAACCGGAGAAGAGCTTCCGAAAAAGATCCCCTATGTGCAGTTCTGCCGGCTGAACCTCGAACAGAGCTATGATATCCGGGAGGCAGATGAGGGGCCATTGGAGGGCACGAAGGAGAAGGAGCCCTTCTCTCCCATCCTGGCGGAACTGATGCTCACTCCGTCGCCCTCCTTCTCCCTGATCGCGGATGCAGAATGGGATGTCTATGACGGCGATCTCAACAGCCGAAATATCGCGGCCACCCTCAGAGACGGCCGCGGAGACATTCTTTTTGCCGAACATCGCTATACCCGGGAACTGAGCGAATCCATCTATGCCAGCCTTCTGGTAAAGCCATTTTCAAATCTCTCTTTGTACGGAGATTACGAGCGGGATCTGCAGGAGGACAAGGCCGTCAAGACCGGCGTCGGCTTCTCCTATGTGGCCGGGTGCTGGTCCGCGGATCTCAAATATACCGAAGAGGAGCAGGAGCAGCAGTATACACTGATGATCAACCTTCACGGACTCGGAGGATTCAGCACGAGCCAATGACATTCGATCCATTGAAAAGCCAATGGTATGTTCTGCATACCCGAAGCCGTTTTGAAAATATTGTCAATGACAAGCTATATAAAAAGGATATCGAGGTCTTTCTGCCGAAGATCACTGTTCCGAGCCGGCGCAAGGATCGGAAGGTGACGATCCAGGCCCCCCTGTTTCCGGGATACATCTTTGTCAGAACCGATCTTGATCCGAGACATCATCTTGAAGTCCTGAAGACGATCGGCGCGGTCAAGCTCATCGGGACCCATGACAGACCGGTCCCGGTTCCCAAGGAGAATATCGAATCCTTGAAGATCATGGTGGCCCAAAAGGAGAATTCCATCCTCACAGGCCGCCGATTCCGGCGGGGGCAGCGGATTATCGTTATCGGAGGCCCCTTTGCAGGAGTAACGGGCGTCTTTGTCCGGTACAAGAGCGGAGCCCGTGTTGTGGTCTATATCCAGGTGCTCGGACAGTATGCCGCGGTGGATGTAGATGATACGGATGTGGAGATTCTTCCGGATCATCTTGCATAACCGCTTGACTTCCTATAAGATTTTTTATAAAAACATAGAAATGTCTTTGATTTTCTCATACAGTTTGGAAACAGAAGGAGTTTTGAATGAATAAATTAGAGCTTATCTCCGCATTGAAGACCGAAGCCAATATCTCCAAAGCAGAGGCCGCAAGGGTTGTCGAGATCTTTTTCGGCAACATGGCCGATGCCCTGGCCGAGGAAGAGCGGGTGGAGATCCGGGGGCTGTGCAGCTTCTTTGTCAAAAATTACAAAAGCTACACCGGACGAAACCCCAAGACCGGAGACAAGGTGCTGATCACCCCCAAGAAGCTCCCCTTTTTCAAATGCGGGAAGGAGCTGAAGGAGCGGGTAGATTACAGCGGCAACCGTTCCGAAGGCTGAATTTGACCGATTCGGCCTTCTCCGGAATCATCGGTCAGCAGCGGGCAATCGAGATCCTCTGGACGATCCTGGCCCGGAACAAGGTCCCCCACGCCCTGCTCTTTACCGGCATCGACGGCATCGGCAAGGGGACTACGGCACTGGCCTTTGGCGCCGCGCTCAACTGCACAGGCGAGAGACCTCCCTGCGGCCGATGCCGATCCTGCAAAAAGATCGAAGCCGGCAGCCATCCGGACATCCATCGGGTGACGCCTGCAAAAACCGGGATCAAGGTCGATCAGATCCGGGATCTCTGTGGATCTCTCTCCATGAAGCCGTATGAGGCCCGAACCCGGGTGGTGATCATGGAAGATGGACAGACCATGAACCCGGAGGCCGCAAACGCCTTTTTAAAGGTTCTTGAAGAGCCCCCGGACCGGACCGTCATGATTCTGACGGCCCTCCAGACCACTGATCTTCTCCCGACGGTGGTCTCCCGCTGTCAGCAGGTCCGGTTCCGGCCGATTCCGGAGAGGGTGCTGGAGCGATACCTGCATGAGAAGAAAGGCTTTTCAGAGAAGGCCGCTATGGTCTCGGCGCTGCTTGCAGGGGGAAGTGTGGGCCGTGCCATCGGGGAAAAGGATTCTCTCCGGATGGAGCGGCGGGGATGGCTTCTTTCGGAATTGACATCCCTTTCAAATCGGCCCCTGCCGGTCCTCTTCTCCCTTGCCGAACGTCTGTCAAAAGAAAAATCGGACCTCGATGAGGTCTTTGCCATTATACGAATGTGGCTCAGGGATCTGCTGATCTGCCGCTACAATCCGAACCGGATCAAGAACCGGGATTGGGGCCGGGAGGTAAGGAATGCCGCAAAGGGCTTTTCCCAAACCCGCCTCCTGTCGGATATGGCTGCGGTGAACCAGGCACAGAAGGAGATCATCGCCAATGCCAATCCTCGGATGGTATTGGAAGGTCTGCTGCTGCAGTTGGCCGGCTGCGGATCTTTTCCCCGGGCTTCAGGGAAAGCACCAGGTTGAAAAAAACAGGATGAAAAAAGTCGTTGGAATTCGTTTCAAGCCCGCGGGTAAGGTCTATGACTTCGAAGTGGGCGCATTTGTTCTACAGCAGAATGACCCGGTCATCGTTGAGACCGAACAGGGGCTGGGTCTGGGCTGGGTCGCGGTTCAGCCCTGGATCCGGGAGGAGGAGGGATCGGGCAAGCCCTTGAAAAAAGTCTTCCGGATGGCCACTCCCAAGGATTTCGAGCAGCGGGACCGGAACCGGGAGACCGAGATTGCGGCCCACGCCTACTGCCAGAAGACGATCCTGGAGCTGGAGCTGAAGATGAATCTCTTTGCTGTAGAGAGTACCTTTGACGGCAACAAGCTCACCTTCTTCTTTACGGCCGAGGGTCGCGTCGATTTCCGGGAGCTGGTCAAGATTCTGGTGAAGGAGTACCGCATCCGAATCGAGATGCGCCAGGTGGGCATCCGGAACCAGGCCAAGATGTGCGGGGGGCTGGGCCGGTGCGGCCGGGTGCTCTGCTGCGCCACCTTTATCGAGAAGTTCGAGCCGGTCTCCATCCGGATGGCCAAGGAGCAAGGGCTCTCCCTCAACCCCACAAAGATCTCGGGCCAGTGCGGCCGACTCATGTGCTGCCTCACCTTTGAAAATGAGATCTACCGCCAGCTCAAGACCGAGCGGATGAAGGACCGGTGGCCCAAGATCGGGAAGAGCATCGAAACCCCGTCAGGAAAGGCCAAAGTCATCCGGCACAACGTGATCGCCAGACGGGTTGCGGTTCGTCTGGATGGGGGGCAGGAGATGGAGATCAGCATCGACGAACTCGACCCCGGGCAGAAATCGAACCGAAAAGCAGAATAAAAAAGGCCGCCAAAAGGCCGAAATCATGATAGGATAAGAATATGGCTCAACCTTCACCATTTTATATCACAACGCCCATCTATTATGTCAATGCGCGCCCCCACCTGGGTCATGCCTACACCACCATCACGGCCGATGTGATCCGGCGCTTCCACCAGATGAAAGGGGCCAAGACCTTCTTTCTGACCGGAACCGACGAACACGGAGACAAAATCGTCCGGGCCGCACAGAAGGAGAAGAAGACTCCCCGGGAGTATGTGGATGAGATCAGCGGCCAGTTCAAGGCCCTCTGGCCCGAACTCAACATCCAATACGACCGGTTCATCCGCACCACGGACATGGCGCACATGAAAGTGGTGCAGGAGATCCTGCAGAAGATCTATGATGCCGGAGACATCTACTTCAGCGAATACGAGGGGCTCTACTGCTTCGGGTGCGAGCGCTTCTACACCGAGCGGGAGCTGGTGGACGAAAAGTGTCCGGATCACGAGGTTGCCCCGGAAAAGATCAAAGAGTCCAATTACTTCTTCAGGATGGGCCGGTATCAGGATTGGCTCATCGACCATATCGGCAAAAACCCGGATTTCATCCGGCCCGAGCGGTACAAAAACGAAGTGCTCGGCTTTCTCCGGGAACCCTTGGAGGATCTCTGCATCTCCCGGCCCAAATCCCGGCTTCAGTGGGGGATCAGCCTCCCCTTTGACGACAATTATGTCACCTATGTCTGGTTCGACGCGCTGCTCAACTACGTCTCTGCGCTGAACTATCCGGACGGTGAGGATTACACCACCTTCTGGCCCCATGCCCAGCACATCATCGCAAAAGATATTTTAAAACCGCACGGGATCTACTGGCCCACCATGCTCAAGGCCGCGGGGATTCCGGTCTATCAGCACCTCAATGTCCACGGCTACTGGAACGTCTCCGACAGCAAGATGTCCAAGAGCCTCGGCAATGTGGCGGACCCGTTGAACCTGAAAAACGTCTACGGCCTGGATGCGTTCCGCTATTTTCTCATGCGGGAGATGTCCTTCGGCCTGGATGCCGGCTTCAGCGAGGATGGACTGATCCAGCGGATCAATGCGGATCTGGCAAACGATCTGGGCAACCTCTTCTCCCGGGTCATCGCGATGACGCAGAAATATTTCAAGGGAAAGGCGCCGGGGGGCGCGGCAGAGCCTTCGATGGATCTGGGGATCCGGGCCGAAGCGGGAAAGGCCATCGAAGCCTTTGAAGCCGAGATGGAAAAGTTTGCCTTTCAGCGGGCCCTGGCTGCGGTATGGGAGCTGATCAGCTTCATGAACAAGGCGATCGACCTGGCCGCGCCCTGGGAGCTGGCGAAGAAGAAGGATCAACAGCCTCAGTTGGCGTCGGTAATGGCCCAGTTCCTTGCAGGGCTGCGGGTGATCTCGGGTCTGATCTATCCGGCCATGCCGCAAACTGCCGAGGAGATGCAGCGCCATCTGGGGCTTGAAGATGACGGTTTTTACCTGCTGGACCGGCTCAAAGCCTGGGAAGTGATTCCCGAGGGAACTCAAATTCCCAAGGTCATAGCGCTTTTCCCGAGGATCGAAACAAAGCCGGAACAGGCCGAAGAGCAGGCGGATGAAAACCCGAAGACCAAGCCCTTCAAAGCCCAGATCACCCTGGATGACCTGGAAAAGATCGACCTGAGAGTCGCGACGGTGATCGGGGCCGAGGCCGTTCCCAAGGCCAGGAAACTGCTGAAGCTTACGGTGGATCTCGGCTCGGAGACCCGCACCATCGTGGCCGGGATTGCCGAAAAATATGCCCCCGACGAGCTGGTGGGAAAGCAGGTCGTGGTGGTGGCCAATCTGAAGCCGGCCAAGCTGATGGGGGTGCTCTCCCAGGGAATGTTGCTTGCAGCAGTTGACGAGAAGGGGACTTCTGTTGTAATCTTGGACAGACGTGCAAATTCCGGTACGGCCCTGAGATGACATAAACCGAAAGATTTAAAAATAGACCGGAGGACCCGGATCGCGCTTATGAGAAAAAGACTCATCACCCGCCGCAGACCGATGGGAAGTCCGAGTTGGAGAGATTACCAAGCGCAACTGAAGCAGGAGAGGGCCCGAACCCGGAAGAAACGAAGGGTCCGCTGCTCCGCGTTGCTGGCGATCATCCTGATCCCGCTTCTCTACCTGATCCCGGGCCGGCTCAGCCAGGCCATATATCATCCGGATATCGAGGTCTTTGAAGATTCCGGGGAAATCCGCCGGAAAAATGAGCCTCCGCCCCTTCTGCCCAAGGCCGCGATCCGGGATTTGATCGACCCGCAGCGGGTCTTGAATCCGACCGCAGACCATTTCACGGTGACGGCCGGAAATGACCGCTTCACCGTAAAGACGACGCTGGATATGGAACTCCAGCAGTATCTTCTCGACCTGATCGACCCGGCCCATGCCCGCTATATCGGCATCGTGGCATTGGACCCTGCAACCGGAAGCATCCGGGCCCTGGTCAGTTTCGACCGGGATGACCCGGACAACAACGCGTGTCTCGACAGCCGGTTTCCGGCAGCAAGCATCTTCAAGATCGTCACGGCCGCGGCCGCGATCGAAAAGTGCGGGATGAACCCGGCATCACAGATCGCGTACACGGGCCGGAAATACACCCTTTACAAGAGCCAGTTGAAAAAGGGAGCCCGGAAATGGTCTCACCGGCTCAGCCTGAAGGACTCATTTGCCCAGTCCGTCAACCCGGTCTTTGGAAAGCTGGGGATCCATTTTGTGGGGAAGAGTGCGCTGGAGACCTATGCCGAGGCCTTCGGCTTCAACCGGAGCATCGAATTCGAAATCCCCATCGAACCCAGCAACATCGCGATCTCGGACGAGCCCTACCACTGGGCCGAAATCGCCAGCGGATTCAACCGGCAGACCACCATCTCTCCCCTCCACGGGGCTCTCATGGTCGCGGCGATCCTGAACCGGGGCCGCCTGGTCGAGCCGGCCTTTATCGAGCAGGTGAAAGACGATCGGGGAAATTCCATCTACAAGCGCCTGCCCACCTTCCTCAATCAGGCCATTACCCCGGACGCGTCTGATCTTCTCTTCAACCTGATGGAGGAGACTGTGAAAACCGGAACCTGTCGGAAATCCTTCCGGGGCATGAATAATGATCCGGTTCTCTCCAGACTCCGCATCGGCGGCAAGACCGGCAGCATCAACGGGAGGGGCGGACCCTACCGGCGGTATGACTGGTTTGTGGGATTTGCGGAGGAGAAGGATGGGGCGGAAAAGCTGGTCATCTCTGTTGTTGTGGCCCATGAAAAATATATCGGCCTGAAATCGAGATACTATGCCAGGAAAGCCTTTGAGACCCATTTCCGCCTGTATTTCCGCGCAAAAGCCGCAGCCGAGAACCAGGCAGCATCTCACGGGATCGGAGAAAAGGCGCCGGTCGCCGCCCCTGTGCCGCAATCTTGAAAAGATTTCAATCCATCCTCATTTCATGAAAAGGAGGAATCCATAATGTGCGGACTGACAGGGATCACTCCCGTCAATATCCATAAAAGCAATTTCCTTTCCGAAGATGCCTTTCGGGCCGATCTCTCTCGAATGAACGATCTGGCCCGAAAAATCCTCACGACCGGCTACACCCGCTCGGACCGAAAGGATGGCAATGCCCATGACGGCTATCTCGGGGGCGAGAAGACCGTCTCCTCCCTCTGGGAGATGGCACGGAATTTAAGGAAGGAAGTTCCCTTTTACACCATATTTAACCATCCGGAGATTCATGGGAAGATCCGGGAAATGCGCGATGGGCTTTTTGATTTTCTGAAAAACGAAGAGAAGCTCTTTGCGGACCATGTGGGACATCTTGAACCCTCCCAGGTGGAGAGCATGACCCGGGCCATCGACACGGTCAAGGACATTGCCTGGTGTCTGGACAGGGAGATCTCGGAGAACATCCGACGGGTGCGGGATCTGATGGATCTTCCGGAGGAGGGGGAGAAGGATGTGACCCTGGAAAGCCTCCGGGTCTTCCAGAAGATCAACGCGGTCTTCAACAGCATCGACCGGCTGGAGGTCCGGGGCAGGGATTCGGCCGGGATCTCGCTGCTCTTCGTTCTCGAGGAATCGGATCTCGAGGGGTTTAAAGCCTCGGTCAAAGCGAACATGGCCCAGGAGGCATTCGATGCCCGGCTCGGCAATCCGATGCTCCTCAACCGTGGGATCTCTCTGCATGAGATCACCATTGAAGGAAAAAACCGGATCGTGATCAGCCTCACCTACAAGGTCTCGGCCGAGGTGGGCAGTCTGGGCGACAACATCGCGTTTCTCCGGGAGCAGATCCGAAGCGATGACCTGCTGCACACAATCGCCGGTCTCCCCTACCGCAATTATACGGTTCTCTCCCACACCCGCTGGGCATCGGTTGGGGCCATCAGCGAGCCCAACTGCCACCCGGTGGACAGCCGGGTGATCCGGGGCCCGAATGCGGAAACGGCCCGAAGCGAGGATGCGATCATCCATGTCTGCCTGAACGGAGATATCGACAACTATGGGGATCTGAAGCGGGAGTTCGAGCGGGATGGGGATCGAATCCACGAAGAGATTACCACCGACACCAAGATCATCCCCCTGCAGGTGGAGACCTACCTGCGCCAGGGCTTTGCAGTGGAAGAGGCATTCCGGATGGCCTTGAACGATTTCGACGGCTCCCATGCCATCGCGATGCAGACCGACCTGGCCCCGGGCAGACTCTTTCTGGCCCAGCGGGGCAGCGGTCAGGCCCTTTTCATCGGCCTTGCCGATGACCATTATCTCCCCGCATCCGAAGTCTACGGCTTCATCGAGGAGACGAACCGCTTCTTAAAGCTGGACGGAGAGAAGGTGGTTCAGGGCAAAAGCGGGAAGACCCAGGGTCAGCTTTTCATCCTGGACCAGAATTCCGAAGGCGGACTTGCAGGCATCACGGCCATGTATTACGACGGCACGCCCCTGGAATTGACCGAAGAGAACATCCGCGCCACAGAACTAACCTCCCGGGATATCGACCGCCAGGAGTTCGAGCACTACTTTCTAAAGGAGATCTCCGAAGCCCCGGACTCGGTGGAGAAGACGCTTTTGAACCGATGGAAGGTGGCCAAAGCTGAAGACGGAACCCATCGGTACGTTGTCAGTCTGAACGAGAGTGTGGTGTCAGCCCATCTCAAAGAGGCCATTTCGTCTGGAAAAATCCGGCGGATCTTCTTTGTGGGACAGGGGACCGCGGGAGTCGCATCCCAGGCCTGTGCGGACATCTTCACCCATTACTTGAACGATCCGTCTCTGGTCATCTCGGCCATGAAGGCGTCGGAGCTGAGCGGCTTCAAGCTGGGGGCCGACAGGGACATGTGTTCCATGGAGGATGCTCTGGTGGTGGCCATCAGCCAGTCCGGAACCACCACCGACACCAACCGGGCCGTTGATATGGCCAAAGAGCGGGGCGCGAAGACCATCGGCATCGTCAACCGCCGGGATTCGGATTTGACCTTCAAAGCTGACGGAGTTCTCTACACCAGCAGCGGCCGGGACATCGAGATGTCGGTAGCCTCCACCAAGGCCTTCTACTCCCAGATCGTGGCCGGGGCCCTGCTTGGGCTATTTCTCACGAGCCTGAAGGGAACCAGAAACGATGAAGCTGTGGCACGCGAGGTCAAGCAGCTCCTGGCACTTCCCGCACAGATGCGCAAAGTACTGACCCTGGCTCCGCAGATCGAGAAAGCGGCAAAGCAGCACGCCATCACCCGCACCTACTGGGCCGCGGTCGGCAGCGGTCCCAACAAGGCCTCGGCCGATGAGATCCGGATCAAGTTGAGCGAACTCTGCTACAAGACTATCTCTTCGGACTATGTGGAGGACAAGAAGCACATCGACCTCTCCTCGGAACCGCTGATCATCGTCTGCGCGGCCGGAACCCGTCCCACGGTGATCGGAGACATCGTCAAGGACACGGCCATCTTCAAGGCGCACAAGGCCGTCCCCATCGTGATCGCGGATGAGGGCGAGGATCGCTTCGACTCCCATGCCGCGGCCGTCTTCCATGTACCGGCAATCCCCGAGCACCTTGCGCCGATCGTCAACACCCTGGCGGGCCATATCTGGGGCTACTACTCCGCGCTTGCCATCAACGACGGATCGCGGTTTCTCTATGAATTCCGCCAGGAGATCCGGTCCGATCTGCAAAGCTATGAGGAATCGGGAATGGGGATCTATGAAGTGGTACTGGAGAAGCCCTTCCGGGAGAAGATGGCCCGATTTTATGCCGTCTTCCGAAAGAAGAGGACAGATCACCAGCTCCCGGATGCGCTCGATATCTTCTCGGACCTGACCCTGCTGCTCAAATATCTCGCGGGAAGACTTCCGGTGACCGATTTCGAACTCGATTTCGGGATGAAGGGGACCGCACAGAACATGATCAACACCCTCTTTGCCTGCCTCAGCACAGGGGTCAACGCGATGGCCCGGCCCGTGGATGCGATCAAGCACCAGGCCAAGACCGTCACCGTAGGCACGAGCCGGATCAGCGAGAAGTTCGAGGGCGTTCTCTTCAATCTGCTGGAGGAGAAGGGATTTTCCATCTCTCAGCTCACTCCGAGCAATCTGATCGTCGTCAAAAACCTCCAGGGGATCATCGAGACGGTCAAGGGGCTCACCCTCTATCAGGTGAGGGGCCTCGATCTTCTGGGAGAACCGACGGAAAAGACCGCAGTGGAGGTGCTTACAAAAGAGGGATCTTCAGCCGGCATGGCCTCCCGGGTGGAGAAGGATCACAAGCTTCAGGGAACGAAGCTGATCATCGTCCGGCAGGAAAATGTCTACATCGGCAAAGGCCGAAAGGATCAGCGCAGCATCGTCTATATCCCGATCCTCTCTGAGGCGTCGGAGACTCCCAACACCATCGAGCATCTGATGCTGCTCCACATCGAGTTCAAGGAGGAGGTTCCCCTCTCCACCAGGATCAAGGCACTGGGCGGTAAATACCAGCACATCAAGGATCTGGTACTCGAATCGAGCATTCCCTGGGAGGATCAATATCTGGAGATGGTTCCCGTAGACGAACTCTTCGGCCAGTCCGCTGAGAAGGTCTCCGAAATCATCCTCTCCGATCTCAACCGGAAATCGGCGTAAGCCCTTTCCGACCTTTTTTTGATGCCGTCCGGAGATCGTTTTTCCGGGCGGCATTTTTGTTCCTTCGGCTTGACATATGATGCATATAATATCATTATTTTAAGCATCTAAAAAGGAGGCAATGGATGAGAACCACCCTTGATTTACCGGAAGAATTATTGAATGATGCCATGAAGGCAACCCGCATCAACACCAAAACCCAGGTCATCATCACAGCCCTTGAAGAGTTGATCCGGAAGAGAAAAATTTCAAAGCTGAAGGACTTTAAAGGGAAAGTCGATTTGAAGATCGATTTGAACGAAATCAGAGGCCGTTGATGCATGTACTCGTCGATACCTCCGTATGGATCGATTATTTCAGAAGCGGCGACGATTCCGGCAAACTCGACTTCCTGATCGATGAAAATCTGATCGTAACCAATGATCTGATATTAACGGAGCTGATTCCTTTTCTCAAGATCCGCAGCCAGAGGAAGATCATCGAACTGTTGCAGAACATCCGGAAGCTGGAATTGCGGATCGATTGGAATCAGATTATGACATATCAGTACCGGTGTCTGAAAAACGGATTGAACGGAATCGGCATACCGGATTTGATCATTGTCCAGAATGCAGCGCAGAACTATTGTGAAATCTACACTCTGGACAACCATTTCGGTCTGATGGAAAAGATTCTGAAGATTCCCGTTCTGGCATAGTCTTCTCTGCGACATCGGAAAATGTAAACCGATCCTCGGAAGAAACCGCAGCGCCTCGAACACTCCTCAAAAGAAGCTGACGTACTGTCCAATTTCCTCCAAAATGGGGGATTGGCTGTATATCCAAATTCCGTATCACCTGCTAAATCATATCAAGAAGAATCAGGGGGATTTATCCTCCCTTTCCTTTTATGCCCACAGCGATCGGAGGTTCTATGGCTTTGGAAAAGCTCCTCTCCCATTTCCGTTATCTGCGCCCCCTGTCCGGCCAAATACTCGAAAAGATCCGGCCCCCGGCCGAGCCCATCTCCCAAGGCCTGGCCGAGGTCCGGACCGGCCAGCGGGAATGGGAAGATTTCTACCGCCGAAGATGGCAGTATGACAAAAAGGTCCGCTCCACCCACGGCGTCAACTGCACCGGCTCCTGCTCCTGGGATGTCTATGTGAAAAACGGCATCATCGTCTGGGAAATGCAGCGGACCGACTATCCCGACTGCGGTGTCGGCTATCCGAACCACGAGCCCCGCGGCTGCCCCCGGGGCGCAACATTTTCCTGGTACACCTACAGTCCGGTCCGCCTCAAATACCCGCTAATCCGCTCTGCCCTGCTGGAGATGTGGCGGGAAGAACTCTCCCGGGGAAATGATCCGGTGGCCGCATGGGAGGCGATCGCGTCGGACCCGGAGAAAAGAGACCGGTTTCAGAAGGCTCGGGGCAAGGGCGGATTGGTCCGGGTGGAGTGGAACGAGGCAGCCACATTGATCGCGGCCGCCCTCATCCGCACCATCAAGACTTACGGCCCTGACCGGATCTTCGGCTTCACCCCGATTCCGGCCATGTCCATGGTCTGCTACATCTCCGGGGCCCGGTTCCTCTCCCTGATCGGAGCCTCCATGATCAGCTTCTATGACTGGTACTGCGACCTGCCTCCGGCCTCCCCGCAGATATGGGGAGAGCAGACCGATGTTCCCGAGAGCGCGGACTGGTTCGCATCCACCTATATGATAGTCTGGGGAACCAACCTGCCCATGACCCGCACCCCGGACGCGCACTTCTTCACCGAGGCCCGGTACCGGGGCGCGAAGGTCGCGGCCGTCGCGCCCGACTATGCCGAATACGTCAAATTTGCAGACACCTGGCTGCCGGCAAAGGCCGGCACGGACGGGGCACTGGCCATGGCCATGACCCATCTGGTCGTAAAAGAGTTCTACATCGACCGGAAGACCGAATACTTCCGTTCCTATGCCAAAAGCTACACGGATCTGCCCTTTCTGGTGCTTCTGGAACCCCAGGAGGACCAGGAGGACCGGGATGAAGGCCATGTATCGGGCCGGTTTCTGCGGGCCGATGATCTGGGACATGAGATCGAAAAAGGGCGCTGGAAAACGGTCGTCTATGACAGGGGCTCCGGGGATTACGCGATCCCCAACGGCAGCATCGGGTTCCGGTGGGACGGCTCCGGGAAATGGAACCTGAAGCTCGACAGCGAAGGCCGCACTATTGATCCGGCCCTCACTCTTGAAGGGGATGCGGACCAATGGACAGCGGTCTCCTTTCCCCTGTTCGAATTCGGCGGAAGCCGCATCCGGAAAGGCGCGGTACCCGCAAAAAGAATCGAAGCCGGGGGACGGTCGATGCTGGTGACGACGGTCTTCGATCTCATGGCGGCCAATCTCGGGATTCAAAGGGATGGAGCCGGGGATACCGCTTCCGAAGATTTCCCCGGGAATTATGACGATCCCCTCCCCTACTCCCCGGCCTGGCAGGAGTCCATCACCGGCGTACCCAGGGCCGACGTGATCCGGGTGGCCCGGGAATTTGCCGAAAATGCGGAGAAGAGCCGGGGCCGCTCCATGATCTTTCTTGGGGCCGGAACCAACCACTGGTACCACAGCGACACCATCTACCGGGCCATCATCAACCTCACCACCCTCTGCGGATGCCAGGGCGTCAACGGCGGAGGCTGGGCCCACTATGTGGGGCAGGAGAAGGTGCGGCCTCTCGCGGGCTGGGGCCATCTCGCGTTCGGCCTCGACTGGCAGCGGCCTCCCCGCCAGCAGAACGGAACATCCTTTTACTATTTTGCAACGGATCAGTGGCGGTACGAAGCCTTTGACGGCTCCCATATCGCCTCCCCACTTGCCGACAAAAGCCGGATGAAGCATCTGGCCGACTACAATGTGGTGGCCGCGCGTCTCGGCTGGCTCCCCTCCTATCCCCAGTTCAACAAAAATCCCCTCGATATCTGCAAAGATGCCCAAGAGAAGGGCGCGGATTCGGATGAGAAGATCATCGAACAGGTCACAGGGGCATTGAAAAGCGGGGATCTGAAATTTGCCGCGGAAGACCCGGATGCGCCCGAAAACTTCCCCAGAATCCTTTTCCTCTGGCGGGCCAACCTTCTGGGGGCCAGCGGCAAGGGGCACGAATATTTCCTGAAGCACCTGCTGGGGCTGGATAATGCCGTTGCCAACAAGGAATCGGAGATCCACCCAAAGGAGATCGAATGGCGGGAGCCGGCCCCGGAAGGAAAGCTCGATCTGCTGGTGACATCGGAGCTTAGGATGTCCACCAGTGCGCTCTACGCGGATGTGGCCCTCCCCGCGGCCAGTTGGTACGAGATGCACGACCTCAACACCACCGATCTCCACCCCTTTATCCACCCCTTCAATCCGGCCATCGACCCGCCCTGGGAGACGAGAACCAACTGGGATCAGTTCAAAGCCATTGCAGAAAAATTCTCGGAGCTGGCCCAAACTCATCTCAAACCGGCCAGGGATCTGGTGGCAACACCCCTGATGCACGACTCCCCCGGCGAGATCACCCAGGAGAATGTGCTCGACTGGAAGCACGGGGAGATCGACCCGATTCCCGGAGAGACCATGCCGAACCTGAAGGTGGTGACGCGGGATTTTCCCAATGTCTATAAGATGATGACTGCGCTCGGCCCCCTGTGCGAGTCCGTCGGCGTCGGCGCAAAGGGGGTGGCCTGGAACGCGGCCCACGAATACCAGGAGCTGAAAAAACGGCTGGGAACGGTGACGGCAGAAGGGATCACCAAGGGGATGCCCGATCTCTTTGAAGGAAAGCAGGTGGCAGAAACGATCCTGGCGTTGGCCCCGGAGACCAACGGGGAGGTGGCCGTCAAATCCTGGAAGGGCGTGGAGGAGAAGACCGGTCTCTCCCTGACCCACCTGAGCATCCAACGGGAGGGGGAGAAGATGTCCTTCAATGATCTCACGGCCCAGCCCCGGAAGATCATTACCTCGCCGGTCTGGAGCGGCATCGAATCGGAGGAGCGGCGCTACTCTCCCTTTGTGATCAACATCGAAGAGAAAATCCCTTTTCGCACCCTCACGGGCCGGGCCCAGTTCTATCAGGATCATACTTGGATGCTCGACTTTGGGGAGGGGCTGCCGGTCTACCGGCCCCCGCTCGATATGGGCGCGCTCGGCTCGATCAATACAAAAGATGACGATAAGAACGGAAGCCCCCAGATCCTGCTCAACTATCTCACCCCCCACTCCAAATGGTCCATCCACAGCACCTATTCCGACACCCTCACCATGCTCACCCTGTTCCGGGGCGGCGAGGCCATCTGGATCAATGATGAGGATGCGGCCGCGATCGGTGCGGAGGACAATGACTGGCTCGAGTGCTTCAACGTCAACGGCGTGATCATGGCAAAGGCCGTGGTCAGCCACCGGATTCCCCAGGGGAAAGCCTTTATGTACCATGCGCAGGAGCGGCTCATCAATACCCCGGGCTCCAACAGCTCCAACCAGCGGGCCGGGGTTCACAACAGCGTGACGCGGATTACGGTCAAGCCGACCCACATGATCGGCGGATATGCCCAGTACAGCTATGGATTCAACTACTACGGCCCCGTGGGCGCACAGCGCGACGAGGTGATCGTGGTCCGAAAGGCCCAAGAGGTGCAATGGTATGAGGATTAAAGCGCATTATGCAATGGTGCTCAATCTCGACAAGTGCATCGGATGCCATACCTGCAGCATCCCCTGCAAGAACGTCTGGACAAACCGGCAGGGGGTGGAATATGCCTGGTTCAACAATGTGGAGACCAAGCCGGGGATCGGCTATCCCAAGCGGTGGGAGGATCAAGAGCTTCACCGGGGCGGATGGAAGCTCGGATACCGGGGGCATCTGAAGCTGAGAGCCGGGGGCCGGGGAAAGAAGATGGCACAGATCTTCCACAACCCGGATCTGCCGGCCATTGACGAGTATTACGAGCCCTGGACCTACGACTATGGGAAGCTGATCAAAAGCCCCGCCGGCAAGCATCAGCCCTCGGTGCGGCCCAAATCCCAGATCACCGGAGAGACCATGGACGTGAAATGGGGCCCCAACTGGGAGGATGATCTGGCCGGTGTGAATCGAACCGGCGCGCTGGACATCAATTTCAGAAACCTGGAGCATTCGATCTATCTCAAGTTCAAGCAGGTCTTCATGTTCTACCTGCCCCGCCTCTGCGAACACTGCCTCAACCCCGGGTGCGTGGCCTCCTGCCCGTCCGGCGCGATGTACAAGCGGGAGGAGGACGGCATCGTCCTGGTGGACCAGAACCGGTGCCGGGGGTGGCGATACTGCGTCTCCGGCTGCCCCTATAAAAAGGTCTATTACAACTGGGTCAACGGAAGATCGGAAAAGTGCATCTTCTGCTATCCGAGAATCGAGGCGGGGCTGCCGACCTTGTGTGCCCAGACCTGCGTGGGCCGGATCCGGTATGTGGGCGTAGTCCTCTACGATGCAGACGGCATCCGGTTTGCCGCGTCCCAAGAAGATGAAGAGGATCTCTATCCCGCGCATACCGCGATACTTTTAAATCCCAATGATCCGGCCATTCAGAAAGAGGCCGAAAAGCAGGGCATCCCGCCGGCATGGCGCAAGGCCGCGCAGCGCTCCCCGGTCTACAAGCTGGCCAAGGAGTGGAAGATCGCATTCCCCCTCCATCCGGAGTACAGAACCCTGCCCATGGTATGGTACATCCCGCCCCTGAGCCCGGTCTCGGACGCGCTGGCGCCGGAAAGATCCCGCGTCGAAACCCTGGATAAAATTGATACCATCGACCGGATGCGGATTCCCATCACCTATCTGGCCAATCTCCTGACGGCCGGGGATGAAAAGCCGGTGCGGATGGCCATGAAAAAGCTGATGGCGGTGCGGGCCTACATGCGGGGGAAACAACTCGACGGGGTCGGTGATGCGGACGCGATCTCTGCCGTCAACATGACCCCGGAGACGGCCGAGGCCATGTACGAGCTTCTGGCTATCGCGCGGTACGAAAACCGGTTCGTGATTCCCACGGTCGAAAGAACCGGAAATACGGATCTATATCGGATGCAGGGGAGCTGCGGCATCCCCGGAACGGTGCCGGCGCATGGGCCCTTTCCGAGAGAGGAGGAGTCCTCCAGATGAAACAGAATCAAGCGCTGAAGTTCAAGGTGATCTCCCTGATGCTGGGATATCCGGATGAGTCGTTGAAAAGGCTTCTGCCGGAACTGGCTGAAGCGTCCAGCACCTTATGGCCCGGGAATGCAAAGCCTTTGGAGCCTCTGCTGAAGGATTTGGGGGAAAAGCCCCTGATCCGGCTTCAGGAGAGCTACACCGCAACCTTTGACCTCAACCCCGGAGCCTGCCTCAACCTCACCTACCACCGATGGGGGGACGGCGAGGAGCGGGGAAGAGCCCTTGCGGAAATGGGGGAGGTCTACAATCGCAGCGGCTGGGCCCCGGCATCGACTGAACTGCCCGACTATCTTCCTATGATCCTGGAGTACCTTTCCGCAAACGGAGACCATCCGGATGCAGCGGTCTTTACGGAACATCTCGATGCGGTTGAGACATTGGAAAACCGGCTCCGGGAATCCAAAAGCCCCTATGCCGGACTCTTTTCCGCAATCCTTTCTGAGATCAGGGGGTCTGAAATCAGTGGCCAAAACCTATCGGCTCCGGAGAGGATTGAACCGTCAAAGGAGGGAAGCAGCTTAGGGCCGAACCGTTAAAAAAAGGCCGAACCGTTAAAAAAAAGGAGCCTCAACTCATGGATCTTTCAAACCTCTTTGCGTTTGTGATCTTTCCCTATATCACGCTGGTCACCTTTGTGGTGGGACATTCCTACCGGTATTTCACCGATGAACTCTCCTGGAACTCGAGATCGAGCCAACTGCTGGAGCCCAAAAGCCTGAAGATCGGCATCACCCTCTTTCACTGGGGGATTCTAGCGACATTGGGGGGCCATGCCGTGGGCCTGCTGATCCCACAGCGGATCTGGGATCTCTTCGGCATTGACGGCGAGGCGCACACTCAGATCGCGGTCTGGTCCGGCCTTCTGGTCGGGATTGTGGCCTTCATAGGAATCCTGATGCTGATCCATCGGCGGTATACACAGCCCAGAATCCGGATCACCACCACGGTCGGCGACTGGATCACCCTGATCGGACTCGCCTTTGTGATCACAACGGGCCTCTACAACGTCATCTTCGGCCATTATTACATCCTCGACACCGTGGCCCCCTGGATTCGGGGAATCGTCACCCTGACCCCGGACCCGACCTTAATGATCCCGGTTCCCTTCAGCTATAAGCTCCATGTCCTGAGCGCATTCTTCCTGCTCGGATTTTCCCCCTTTACCCGCCTTGTCCACATCTGGAGCGTCCCGCTGGGATACATCAACCGAAGCTATCTTCTCTTCCGCCGGCGACCGGCCATTGAAGAGCAGATATAGAGCCGATTCAAAGAAGAAAGGAGCCTTTCGTGAACCAAGACCGGGAATGTCATGCCCAATCGAGCCCCAAAGCGGCCCTGACCTGGAGCACCATCGCCTTTTTCGGCGGATTTGCAGGGGTCTCCGCGTTCGGCCCCATCGTCTCCCAGTTAAAGGATGCAATGTCTTTGAGCCCGCTGCTCATGGGGCTTCTGGCATCGAGCCCTGCGCTGACCGGCTCCCTGCTCCGGATTCCCTTCGGCGCATGGGTCGATCGGACCGGCGGAAAGAGGCCGATTCTGATCCTCATGACCCTGGCCCTTCTCGGCATCGGCGGGATCACCGCGATGTTCGCCCTCTACGAAGATCTCGGACCAGCCCAATACCCCTTTTTCCTCCTCTTCGGCACCCTCTGCGGATCGGGCATCGCGATCTTCTCCGTGGGGATTCCGTCGGTCTCCTACTGGTTTCCCCAGAAGAAGCAGGGCACGGCACTTGCGGTCTATGCGGGCCTGGGCAATCTCGCACCCGGGATCTTCGCGTTTCTGCTGCCCCAAATGGTGGTGGCGGTCGGCTTCATCACCTCCTATGTGCTCTGGCTGGTGCTGCTGCTGACCCTCTTGATCCTGGTGGCCATCTTCATGAAGGATGCCCCCTATTTTCAGTACAAGGAGATGGGGATCGAAGCGGACCCGGATGCCCTCTTTCTGGCCTGCGGCGAGGAGCTGTTTCCGTCCGGCAATGCCATGGACTCCATCCGGAAAGCCGCATCAGAATGGCGGACCTGGATTCTCACCTTCTTCTATTTCGTCACCTTCGGCGGCTTCATCGCGCTGACGGTCTGGTTTCCCACCTACTGGGCCGAGTATTTCAAGGTCGGGCTGGTGCTGGCCGGAACCTATACTGCGCTCTACTCCCTCTCCTCCTCCCTGCTCCGGGTGGCTGGCGGCTTTGTGGCCGACCGGATCGGCGGAGAGGTGGTCGTTCTGCTCTCCTTTCTGATGGTCGGCGCGGGATCGCTGCTGCTGATCATTGCATCAGACTCACAGGCTATCGCTCTCACAGGGCTGATGCTGATGGCGTTAGGGATGGGGTTTGCCAATGCGGCCGTCTTCAAGCTGGTTCCCAAATACACCCCGGCCGCAGTGGGGGGAGCAGCCGGCATCGTCGGCGGACTTGGAGCATTCGGCGGATTTGTCATTCCGCCGCTCATGGGGCTTTTTGTCCGCTACTTCGATGACCGGGGTTACGCCCTTGGCTTCTTCGTCTTTCTGGGGCTGTCGATCGTAGCGCTGCTGCTCTTTCTGATCTTGTGGAGATCGAGGCCGGCTGAGGCGTGACGGACCGGCTTTCCAAAGATATTGGTCCGAAAAGGCTGCGCCGTCTTCAGGGGTTTTGTCCCGGCCCCGGTTGACGTGCCAGCCGATCAGCTCGTCGCCGCCGGCCCAAGCCGCATAGTAGCCCGAAGCGGTCAAGAGCCCCTAGCGCTCGCAGTCCTTGTGGCGGCAGGATGTTTACTGCTGTATCTCATCCTTTTCATCATCGCCTCCTCATCCATATCATTTCCGATACCTGACCCACAATTCCTTCCCTCTGAAAGCCACCGCAATCGCCAGCACATCCCCGACCCCGGCTGCCCCCAGTTCCGCCACATACCCCCGCGCCTCGATCTGCTCCAACGCCCCCTCCAGCACCGCCTCATGCGCGTTCTCCCCCTTCTTTTCCACCAGCTTGAATTCGATGACGATGCCCCACCCGCAGGGATCTTTTGGCTTCATCAGGATGTCATACCGGCCGTATCCGGACTCCCGGTTGGAGCGGATCACATATCGGTCTTCCATCCAGACCAGCATTCCCAGCACAAATGCATGGTAGACCTTTTCCGGCTCCCCGGCCAGATCATGGTAGCTCATCACCTGCATGACGACTTTGCGGAGCAGGCGCTCGAAGAGTTCCACATCCCCGGATGACAGGGCATGGAGCATCTCCATCAGACAATTGCTTTCCACCTTTTCCGAAAACCACCGGATGATCAGTTCCTCATACGCGATTTTGACTTCCCGGTTGGGAATGGCCAGAAAATGGCGATTCCGGTATGAAGATTCTCCCACGGATTTGAGATATCCGGAAAAGAGCAGAAAGCTCCAGAGAAGATCGGCCCGCAGGTCCAGATCCCGCATGACAATGGTCTCATACACGGGCCGTTCGATGGATTCCCCTTCCAGCAGCGAGCCGATCTCCTCCCGAATCTCCTTTCCCCCGCGCGTGGCGAGACGCTCGATGATCGCGGTATCGCCCGTGTTGACCCAGTAGGGTTTGAACTTCCCGCCGGCGTCGATATAATTGAGTACGGACCAGGGATTGTAGATCACGCTCTTTCCGAAACGATATCCGTCATACCAGCCGGAAACCGTCTCGAAACGATCCGCCATCCCGTAGGCTTCCAGCAGTGCCTCGACCTCGGGCCCGGTAAAGCCGAAGGATCGGGAATACTTTTCATTCAGTATCGTATAGACCCCGAGATTGTTCAACCCCGAAAAGATCGACTCCTTGGCCACCCGCAGAATCCCGGTGAGCACCCCCCGGAACAGATGCGGGTTGTCCTTCAGCCCGGCCGAAAGGAAGTTTCGCATGAATCCGATGATCTCCTCATAATACCCCTTTGCGTATCCGGCATGGAGCGGCGTGTCATATTCGTCGATCAGAACTATCACCGGGCCTTTGTGGTGCCGGCTGAGGTATTCGCAGAGAAACTGCAGACCGTTCTCATAATCGGTGATCCCGGCAGCCCCCTGCAGGACATCCTCGAACCGCCGCCTCTCCTCGGGATAGAGCGCATCGCTTTCCAGCAGATACCGGTGGCGCTGATACTCCCTATAGATGATCGTCTTCAGGTTCTGGAAACACTGCTCCCAGTTCGGATGCTTGAGATCCTTGAAGGTCAGGGAGATCACCGGGTATTTCCCCCTGTGTGCGTCGAAGCATTCCTCTTTTTCAATGGAGAGCCCGACAAAGAACTCGGCCGGATCCTCTTCTCCGCCCGTTTCAAAGAAGACCTTCAGCATGTCCATATTCAACGTCTTCCCGAACCTCCGGGGACGGGGCAGCAGCAGAACCTCCGCGGATGCCTCGATCACCTCCCGGACGAAAAAGGATTTGTCCACATAATGGTATCGGCCCCGGATCAGCTTCCGAAAGTCGGAGATCCCGATGGGCAGTGGTTTTCTTTTCATTGGGCTTTCCTTTCCTTCAATTGTGCGGCAAAGCCATCCCGGTCAAAAGAGGTGGTTGATCATCCCCTTCAAAGACCGTTTCTCTTTTTGCAAGCGCTGGATTTCCTCATGGAATCCTGTTTCAGATCGGTCCGGGGAAGATCGGGCTGATAGGTCGCTATCTCCTTTTCGAACCGATGCCGTAGAATCAACAACAGAGATTCGTCCGAAAGACCCCGGTAATCGATCTCGGAACTCCCCCGCCGGATCAGATCGGCCTCCAGCATGTTCTCCGGTGCGGCGCTGTGCTGGACGTATTATGCCACATGGTATCATAGCTTTTCTCCGCTTTTTGTGCTCTCATGGCATCCACATTGATCACTATCGACGCCATCGACTTCAAGACCCCGTATTCCCGGATCTGTTCCATGGTCAGGGTATTGGCGGCCATCTTTTCATCCCGTTCCAGAAAGGAAATATAGTGGGTTGCAAAGGTCCGGTAATAAATGCTCGCCAGATCCGGCAGCCACATCTTCTTTTCCGAGATGTTGATGTAAAATGGAATTACCTCCCCGTTTTCGCTCCAGAGCCGGTTGAAGATCCGCTGCAGGATTGCGGTCTTCCCGCTTTTCCGGCGCGCCAGAATGGCTCTGGATTTGGAAAGGCGCTTGGGAATCCGTGAGATCCACTTATTGAAGAGGGCGAACTCCTTTTCCCGGCCCACGAGAAGCTCGGGATTTCCGATCGATTCCGGCAATGGGTATTGCATCATTTTTCTGTTCCTTTTCTATCGGATTTGAAACACGAACTCCCCGTCATCCATGCTCAGATTGTCGAACTGGGGCCGCTGGCGGCGTCCCGTGGCCTTTTCCACCTTCTCTTTCACATAAACGGCTATGATGTCAATCCTTTTTCCCGGACCCGGAAGACGCCGTCCCCCTTCCATTAAATTTCCATACCGATTCATCATACAACTTCTCTTTTCATTCCAAATCATGATAGAATACTCCCATGAAAAAGAAGATCATAGCGGCCATCATCATTCTTCTCCTTCTCGCCGGCATCGGATACGGCATCTACGCCTATTTCTGGGCTCAAGAGGAGAATCCTGACCAGCTCACCCTCTACGGCAACGTCGATATCCGGGAGGTGGAGCTTGCCTTCAAGGTGAGCGACCGGATCGAAGAGATCCGGGTGGAGGAGGGAGAGCAAGTGGAGAAGGGGCAGATTCTTGCGGTTCTGGATACCCGGCAACTGGAGCAGAACCTGGCCCGGGCACAGGCCCGGCTGGAGGCCCAGGAGATGGAGGTGGAAAAGCTTCTATCCGGAACCCGACGGCAGGAGATCGACAAGGCAAAGGCCGAGACGGCCGCAGCCGAAACCGAGGCCCGAAACGCGCAAAAGACCTACAGCCGCTTAAAACCCCTGGGGCCCGAAAATCTCGCGTCCCGGGAACGGATAGATGAAGCCCGTTTCCGTGCCGAAGCTGCGGAATCCCGCCTGTCGGCCACAAAAGAATCCCTCAATATGGCCCAAGAGGGGCCCCGGGAGGAGGATATCGGCGCGGCAGAGGCTACCGGCAGGGTCTATGAGGCCGAGATGAACCTGGCCCGACAGAATTTCGAGGACGCAACCCTTCGCGCGCCCTCCGATGCCGTGATCCGGAACCGCATTCTCCAGCCCGGGGACATGGCCTCTCCCCAGCGGCCCGTGCTCACTTTGGCACTCATGAAACGGGTATGGGTGCGGGCATATGTTTCGGAGCCGGATCTGGGAAAAATTTTTCCGGGCATGCATGCCGATGTCTCCACCGATACCTATCCGGAAAAGACCTATACCGGATGGGTCGGCTACATCTCCCCGACTGCGGAATTCACCCCGAAATCGGTGCAGACCGAGGAGGTCCGCACCCGGCTCGTCTATCAGGTGCGGGTCAATGTCTGCAACCCCAACAACGAGCTTCGCCTCGGGATGCCTGCGACTGTCTCCATTCCTCTGGATCAGCCTAAAGAGAATACATCTCCGCCCCGGTGCAGGGAGGCGGGATGAGTCCATCGGAATCGGATTCCGGAACTCAATCAGAGCGGCAGGAAGAGCCGGATCGGAAAGATCGGGAAGACCAAAAGGATCGGAAAGGCCGGGAGAGTGCCCTGGAACTGGAGGGGGTGAAGAAGAGCTTTCAGCAGGAGAAGCTCACCATCGAAGCCCTCAAAGGGGTCAGCTTCAAGACGCAGAAGGGCCGTATCACGGGCCTCATCGGCCCGGACGGCGCGGGCAAGACTACCCTCATGCGGATCTGCGTGGGACTGCTGCTGCCGGATGCCGGGAGCATCTCCGTCATGGGAAAGGATGTTGTCGCAGATCCCCTGTCGGTTCAGTCGGCCGTCGGCTACATGCCCCAGCGATTCGGACTGTATGAGGATCTTTCGGTGCAGGAGAATCTCGATCTCTATGCAGATCTTCAGGGGCTTCCGAAATCGGAGCGGAAGGAGCGGTATGAAGAGCTGATGGGGATGACCCGCCTCGGGGAATTTACGGACCGGCTCGCGGGCCGCCTCTCGGGCGGGATGAAGCAGAAGCTGGGGCTGGCCTGCACCCTGGTCCGCTCCCCGGAATTTCTCATCCTGGACGAGCCGACCGTGGGGGTGGACCCGGTCTCCCGGCGGGAACTCTGGTCCATTGTCTCCCGGCTGGTGGAGAAGGAGGGGATGAGTGTTCTGCTCAGCACCGCGTATCTGGACGAGGCCGAGAGATGCCATGAAGTGGTGATGCTCCATGAGGGGGAGGTGCTGGGGCATGGGCCCCCGGCCGATTTCAGCCGGAAAGAGGAGGGCAATGCCTACCGAGTGACGGCCCAGGGGATGAAGAACCGGGAGATCCAGAGCCGCCTGGCCCGGGGGGAAGGGGTGGTCGATTCGGTGATCAGCGGGGACGGGGTCCGCCTGGTGATGGCAGCCGATCATGAGCCCGATGGAGAAAAGCTGCTGCCCGATGCAGAAGATGTCGAGATTGCATCCATTCCCCCGCGTTTTGAAGACCGGTATGTCTCGATCCTCAAAGCTGAGAAGCAAAAGGAAGAAAAGGAGGGGGAGCCGCAATCTGGTGAAGCATCTGAACCCGGGGATCATGAGAATCATCCGGGAAAAAAGGATCAGAAGAAGAGGAGATCCCTGGAAGAACCTGGAGGCGGGGACGGGGCCGAGATCCGGGTGGATGGGCTGAATCGGAAATTCGGAGACTTCTATGCGGTCAAAGATGTCTCATTCGATGTAAAGGCCGGGGAGATCTTCGGCCTGCTGGGAGCCAACGGCGCGGGAAAGACCACCACCTTCCGGATGCTCTGCGGCCTGCTTCCCCCCAGCGGCGGGACATTGAGCGTCGCGGGGGTCGATCTGAGATCATCTGCGGCCGAGGCCCGGGCCCGCATCGGCTATATGTCCCAGAAATTCTCCCTCTACGGCAGTCTCAGCGTGCTGCAGAACCTCCGGTTTTTCAGCAGCGCCTACAATCTTAAAGGAAAAGAGCGAAAAGAGCGGATCGACTGGGCTCTGGATCAGTTCGATCTGAGAGAGCGGGCCGAGGCGGACAGCGGCGAGATGCCTTTGGGCTACAAACAGCGGCTGGCTCTGGCCTGTGCCCTGATGCACAAGCCCGAGATCCTCTTCCTGGACGAGCCGACCTCTGGGGTCGATCCCATGGCCCGGCGGGAATTCTGGAACCGGATCAACGCCCTCTCCCGGGCCGGGGTGACGGTTCTGGTGACCACCCATTTCATGGAGGAGGCCGAATACTGCGACCGGCTCGCGATCATGGTGACCGGAGAGATCCTTGCCCTGGGAACGCCCCATGAGATCCGCGAGCAGGCATCGGAGAAGAGCGGCAAAGAGGTAACGGATATGGAAGAGGCTTTTATCGCGCTGATCGAGGAAAAGGATGGCGGAGAATAAAAATAAGGAAAAGAACGATAAGGAAAAGAAAAAGCAGGAGAATAAGGCGCGGCTCGGGGGGATGACCCGGCTTTGGGGCCTGGTCCGGAAGGAGTTCTTCCAGATCATGCGGGACCCGAGCAGCATCATGATCGCGTTTCTGATGCCGGTCTTTCTCCTGCTCCTCTTCGGATACGGCGTCTCCCTGGATGCCGAAGATGTGCCGGTGGCGATCGTCACAGAGGGAACCGGAAACGAGATCCAGCGGTTTACGGCCGCTTTCGACCAGTCCCGGTATTTCGAACCGACCTACTACTGGAACATGAAGGAAGCGGTCGATGCGCTGATGGATCATCGGGTCGATGGGATCATCCGTATTCGGGAGGATTTCTCCCGGGATCTGGTCAGGGGCGGCGGCGCGCCCATTCAGGTGATTTTAAACGGTGTGGACGCGAACACGGCCCGGCTCGTCTCCGGATATGTGGAGGGGATCTGGGCCGGCTGGCTCGAGGATCGGGCCCGGATGCAGGGGACCGATCTTGCGCTGCCGGTGGAGCTACACCACCGGATCTGGTACAACAGCGAGGTGCGCAGCCGCAACTTTCTGGTTCCGGGGCTGATCGCGGTGATCATGACCCTGATCGGCGCGCTTCTCACAGCCATGGTCATGGCCCGGGAATGGGAGCGGGGGACAATGGAATCGCTGCTGGTGACGCCGGTGCGCATCCGGGAGGTGATCATCGGGAAGCTGATCCCCTATTTCGTCATGGGGATGGGCGGGATGGCCCTTTCGGTGGCTATGGCGGTCTGGCTCTTCCATGTGCCGCTCCGGGGGTCTCTGTGGCTCCTCATTCTTACATCCGCGCTCTTTCTCCTGGTGGCCCTCGGCATGGGGCTCCTCATCTCCACCGCGGCCCGGAATCAGTTCGTGGCGGGTCAGATCGCCATCATCGTCACCTATCTGCCGGCCTTTCTCCTCTCCGGCTTTCTCTTCGATATCGGCAGCATGCCCGAAGTGGTCCAGTGGATCACTTATATCGTCGGGGCCCGCTACTTTGTGGCCATCCTCCAGAGCCTCTTTCTGGCCGGCAATATTCCGTCCGTGGTGCTGTTCAACAGCGCCGCACTTATGCTGATGGCCGCGCTCTTCCTGGGCCTGAGCCGGCTCAAGACCCGAAAACGGCTCGATTAGGGGGAAATTAAAATGTTTCACAGAATTGCCGCGCTGATCATCAAAGAGTTTCTCTCCCTGATGAAGGACAAGAAGAGCCGCCTGACCATCGTGATACCGCCCATCGTGCAACTGCTGGTCTTCGGGTATGCCGCGACCTATGATCTTAACGATGTTCCCATCGCGATCTACAACCAGGATCAGGGGGAGGCCGGAAGAGAGATGCTGGCTCGATTCTCCGGATCTCCGAACTTCAAGATCGTCGAAACCATCTCCCGCGAGAGCCGGATCGCGCCCCTCATCGACAGGCGGGATGTTCTGCTGGTGGTGCATCTTGGCTCCGATTTCAGCCGGGATCTGCTGCGGGGGAAGAGCGCCCGACTGCAGGTGATCGTGGATGGCCGCAACTCCAACACAGCGATGATCGCGCTCAATTACGTTCGGGCCATCGTGACGAGATTCAACGAAGAGTGGCTCTTCGAGCACGGCGGGATCCGGCCCCCCGCGCAGTTGAATACCCGGGCCTGGTTCAACCCGAACCTGGAGAGCCGCTGGTATATCGTGCCGGGGATCATCGGCCTTTTGACCCTGGTGGTGACCATGGTCGTCACCTCCCTTTCCGTGGCCCGGGAGCGGGAGCAGGGGACATTTGACCAGCTTCTGGTCACACCCATGCGGCCCTGGGAGATTCTGATCGGAAAGGCCGTTCCGGGATTCATCATCGGCATGGTCGAGGCCACCATCATCATCCTCATCACGGTCTGGTGGTTTCAGGTCCCGCTGCGCGGCAACATCCTTGCGCTCTACACCGGCCTTTTCCTCTTTCTCCTCTCGGCCATCGGTGTGGGGCTGATGATCTCATCCCTCTCCGTGACCCAGCAGCAGGGGCTTTTAGGAGCGTTTCTCTTTCTGGTGCCTGCGATCATCCTCTCAGGATTTGCCACCCCCATCGCCAACATGCCGGTGGTGGTGCAGAAGATCACCCTGCTCAACCCCATGCGCTATTTCATCGTTGTGATCCGGGGGGTCTTTCTGGAAGATGCCCCGTTTCATCTGCTGCTGCGCCAGTTCTGGCCCATGGGCATCATCGGAATCGTCAATCTCGTGGTCGCGGGATGGCTCTTTCGCCATAGAATCAGTTGAGGCCGGATCGGTCAAAGGAGGTTTTTATGACATATAAGCGGATACTGATATTTCTTCTTCTCTTTTCCCCTTTTTTCGCTCCCGCTGCATGGGCACAGATGACCTTCGATGCCGATGCAAAGGCTCTGATCCCGCTGCAGACCGCGTTGGCCCGGGGCGTGGAGCGGAACCTGAACCTGAAGATCGCGCGGCTCGACGTGCCTGCTGCCCAAAAGGATGTGATCATTGCAGAGGCCGCTTTCGACCCGGTGGTGGATGCATCCCTCTATGCGCGGGAGAAGCGGCTTCTCACCGCATCGGTCCTATACAAGGATGAATACCAGAGAACCCGGGAGACGGGCGCGGATGCCGGCATCGGCAAACGATTTCCCTGGGGCATGAGGGGGCGACTTTCCGCGGAGACGGCCCGATCCGAGAACAACTCCCTTGCCGATGCGCTCGATCCCCACTACCGGACCCTGCTGCTGCTGAACATCACCCAGCCCCTGCTCAAGGACTTCGGCACTGCCGTCAATACTGCAGACATCCGGATTGCGGACAATCAGGTGCGCCAGGCGGTCTACGGCTATATTTCCAGGGCACAGGAGATCGGCCATGGGATCGAGGCGGCCTATCTGAATCTGGCCAACGCACAGGCCGTGCTGGACCTGCGGATTCAGTCCCGGGAGCTGGCAAGGGAGCTGATGGAGGGAAATCAGAAGAAGCTCGAGCAGGGGATCATTTCAGTTACTGAGGTGAATGAGGCCAAAACCGCGCTCATGGGCAGAAAAGAGGCCGTGATTTCGGCCCGGCAGCAGGCCGAGATCGCGTCCAACCGACTGAAGGATCTTCTGGAGATCGACGCGGATGATCCGCTGTACGATGAAACCCTTGTGACGGCTCCCATTCCCGATACGCATTCCGATTATCCCTCTCAGGTAGAAGCATTGGCACAAGCGCTGAAGCGGAGACCGGACCTGAAGCGGCTCCGGATCTCTTTGGAGAATCAGGACATCCGCCTGAAATTTCTCGACAACCAGAAGCTACCCCGGCTCGATCTCGTGACCACGCTGGGGCTCAATGGGCTGTCAGGGGGGGATCGGCCCGTCAGGTTATTTGGCCCGCCCAAAACCAGCGGACTGGAGGGAGAGTATGAAGATTCCGTATCCAGAATGGCCGAGGCCGAAGGGTATCAGTGGTCCGTGGATCTGCGTTTCTCCTACCCGATCGGCAACCGGGCCGCGGATGCCCGACAGGCAAAGGGCCGGATGCAGGCCAGACAGCTCATCTACAGCCTCAGCCGTCTGGAGAAGCGGATCGAGTTTCAGGTGAAGAATGCAGGCGTCAAAGTGATGCGAAGCCTGGAGCGGGTCGGCGTGGCAAAGCAGTATGAGCGGCTTGCCCAAAAGACCCTGCTGCAGGAGATGAAGCGGCTCCGCCAGGGGCTTTCCAACACCTTCCGGATTCTCGACTATCAGGATGATCTGATCTCGGCACGGATCAGAAGGGTGGCTGCGGTCATCGACTTCAATCAGGGGCTGGCCGAGCTGTATGCCTCTATGGGAGAGAATCTGGATCGATACGATATCCTTCTGGAGGTCGATTCAGAGCTGATAGCCGCGTTTCGATAGCTGAATCGCCATAAAGAATGCCCTCTTCTTCAGCATCCCGGGTTCAGTTCGGATTCGATTCACTCTCCGGGCTCGATTCAATCTCCGGGGCCGAGAGGAGCCGATCCACCAGCGCCTTTCGCTGTTCAGGATTGAGCCGTTTCAACAGCGTTTCGGTGATGGACTCGGGATCTCCGGAAAGGGTGAAAAGAAGATCCTCCTCATGGCCTTGGGCATCTCCGCTTTCAGATGCCACGATCATCATCTCCTCCAGAGCCTGGATCAGCCGGGGCTCGAATCCCCCTTCGATCTTCATCAGCGAAATCATCTCCTTGGCCGCGACGATCTCCTGGCTCTTGTTGCGCAGATATGTCCGGTCAAAGACCCGGTCGTCAAACCGATTGCACATCCGGATGATATTTGCCGAAAGCATCTCCGGATTGGGATGGTTCAGGTCTTCGAGAATTTTCAGAACCTCCCGTGAATCGATACTCTCCGGGAGCTGATCCTGAGGTTCGGCCAGCACCAGCGCCGGCATGCTGTTCTCCTTCAGATGAATGGCATTGTACCAGAGGGATGCAAAGAGGATCGCATCGATTCGCTCCTTTTCCATCTCCAGAATCTCGGCCACGGCCGCGGCAAAGAGAGCCCGGCCTGCGCAGAGGTTGTAATACCCCGCAGAGTGCTCCACATAGGGAATGTCCACATCGATATACTCGTTGATCCGCCGCACCTCCCGGATCTGGATCCTGCCCACCTTCACGCTCTTCAGCAGATGGGTGAGGGTCTCTGGAATCCGATTTAAAAAGCGGCCGTAGAACCTGGTCTTGGGGTAGAGATTTTCAAAAAGAGAGCGCTTTCCCGTCACACGATATCCGGACTGCACCCCCAGCCCCTTGAGGTTGATGGGGGGAACCTCCTCCAGGGTATAGATATGCTCCACCAGCCGCTTGGTGTTATCCCCGATCTGGATCTTTCCCGGGATTCCGTTCGATTCCAGGCGAAAGGCGTAGATGACTGCACCCCCTTGAGCCGTATAATCGACACAGGTCTCCGCGCCCATCATCACCATCCGCATCCGGTCGATCTCCCGGTCGCTGGACGGGTTGGAGGTGTTGATCCCCACCCGGCACTGAAATTTGAGATCCTCGATCCGGATATCCTTTCGATCCTCTGTAGAGAGGGACTGGTGCCGGGCCGCGATCGCGGAGTAATTGTCCTGGATCGCCTCCTGCATGATCCGGTTGATCCCCTGAGCCGCGGCCATCATCCGGAGGGCGCACTCCACCGCATCAAAGGGATGGATCGGGCTCTCCGGGGAGTCGTCCTTGGGAGTGCCGAAGATCGCCACGATCTGATCCCCCACGGTCTTGTCGAACATTCCCCGGTATTCGGCCAAAAGCTTGTGGCTCTCCCGGAAGAAGCGCTTCATGAACTCGCCCATCATGGTCTCGCCCAGAATCATGTTGAGCTTGGTATAGGTGCAGACATCGGCCACCAGCTCCGTGGCATAGACCAGCCCCAACTGCTGCCGGTTGCTGCCGATAAGCCGGGAGACACCGGGGTTTAGGATCTCCAGGGTCTCCTCCAGGATCGCATTGGAGCGGACCAGCTTGTCGTTTGCCGCCTCCAGCTCCGCGGTCCGCTCCCTGACCCGCTCTTCCAGCATCAGGTTGTGCTCTTTGATCTGTCGGTCATAAGTCTGCAGATCCAGGGCCATGGTATTGAAGGCCAGGGTCAGCTCTCCGATCTCGTCTTCGGAAGTCACATCCAGCAGGTGATTATACTCCCCCTGCCCGATACGCTCGGTCCCGTGCTTCAGCCGCTGAACCGGATGGAGAATCCGCCGGACGATGATGGTCTTGACGATGAGGGCAAGAATCAGACCCGTGAGCAGGATCGCCACCAGCGCGATGGTCGCGGTGTTCCGGGTGTGCAGGTATGTCTCCACCCCCCGCTGCACCGAAAGGATGCCCACAGGAACGCCGTTGAAGTCCCGAACCGGAAGATGATTGGAGATGCCGCCGCCCCGGCTGATCTCGGCCTTTGCCATCGAGCTGTTGGCGGCAAGCACCGATTTCAGCAGATCCTCGGCCGGGGGAACATAGCTTCTGCCCGAAGCCGGAGTACATGCCGCAACAGGTCGAATCCCCTGGAACAGGGTGGCCGAGACATCGAGATTTCTGCAGATCTCCTTGACAATGCGGGATTCGTCATCCAGAAACCGGCGAATCACGATGGCCGCCATGATCTTCTCCCGCTGCCGGTCATAGATGGGCGCAGCGCCGGTGATAGCAAGAACTTTTTCCTCTTTTCCGAAGAGGCGCTCATCAATGATGATCCCCTCTTCCCAGAGCAACTGCCGATTCAGCACTTCGGTTCCGCTCAGGGAATTTCCGGCCAGGGCCGCGTCGATAAAGGGCCGGTGCTCGATAAGATCATCGATCCGACGGGGGGCATGAGCCCGCACGATCACCCGGTAGTCGGTATCGACCACTGTGACCATGTCGAGATCATCCAGCATTGTCGATCTTGCCAGATCCTCCCCGAGCTTCTCCCCCAGATGAAGACCCAGCAGCACCGTCAGAGTCTTTTTCTGGGCATAGGCATTGGCCATTTCGGCCATTCCGTCGACCGCATGGGTGTAGATGAGCTGTGCGATCTTCAGATCCGATTCAATGGTGTGGATCGCCTCCTCTTCGATTTTCTGTCCGTAATAGACAATGGAGAAGACGGCCGCAATGATCATCGGCACGAAGAGCACCAGGGCAAAAGAGATGTTGAGCTGGGTTCCGAGCTTTATTTTCTTCATGGCAGAAACTGTATTTTCATCTGAATTACACCCAATCCGGGATTGACGTTTGACAAAGCCGTTTCAGTGTCGGAAAATAGGTACTGGGGAAAAGGTCATATTCGCAAAGGATATCCGCCATGAGCATTTATAAGGAATTCAAAATGGAACTGGCTGCCGGAAAACGATCCGCGGCCTTTCCCGATCAACTACAGCCCGATGAATACGGCCTTGTCTATGTGGGCGGAGAGCTGACGGTTTCAACGGTTCTTGAAGCCTATACCAAGGGCAGCTTTCCATGGACCGGCTCCAGGCCGATCCCGTGGTTCTCTCCGGACCCGCGGCTGCTTCTCTATCCCAAGGATTTCAAACCCTCAAAGCGGCTCCGCAGGTGTTTTCGGCAGAATCGTTTCCATATTCGATGCGACACCGCGTTTCGCGCGGTGATGCGGGCCTGTGCGGCCATCCCCCGGCCCGGCCAGCCCGGGACATGGATCACGGCCAATATGATCGATACCTACAGCCGGCTCCATGATCTCGGCATCGCGCACAGCATCGAGGTCTATGACGGGGAGAATCGGCTTGCCGGGGGCCTCTACGGCCTCTGCCTGGGCCGCGTCTTCTTCGGCGAATCAATGTTCTCCCGGGTTCCCAACACCTCGAAGCTCGCGCTTTACGCGCTCTGCAATCTCCTGCTGGAAAAGGATTTTCACTTCATCGACTGCCAGCAGGTGACGGGCCATCTCATGCGCCTCGGCGCAGTGCCGGTCCGTCACAACCAGTATATGGAAACCCTGAGAAAAGGGCTGGACCAGGATCATCTCTCCGGGTCCTGGGAGGGGGAAGTTGTGTAATTTTTTTACACCTGCACCCGATTCCCCCTCCCGGTGTTTCCTTTTTACACACTTCCGATGCTCCCCAACATCTGCGCCCATAGCCGTTTCGGATTCTCTCAGATAATTTATCATATGTCAATTCAAAGCGTTATAATGGAATAATCGCGGACATTTTCGATGCTTGGCACGCACCTTGCTATTCATACAGGGCAAGAAGAGAACGCGGCGATTCCCAAAGGGGGAAAGGCTGCAAAAACTGACGGTTCCAAACCAGAAAGCAAGGAGAGAGACCATGTATCGAAACATTACAGGCAAGGCCATCGGACTCATCGCAGCCCTCATGATCATCGGATTCGGCGCATACGCCTTTGCCGGCTGGGGAATGGGAATGGGCTCCGGCCCCCATCACGGCAATGGCTGGGGCATGAACAACAATCCCGGACAGGACGGATATGGCTATCACCAGGGAGCCCATCGAGGCATGGGCGGCCGCGGATATTACGGTGCAAACCTGAACGACGAGCAGATCGCCAAGCTCCAGGGGGAGAGAGAGGCTTTCCGGAACGAGACCCAGGATCTGCGGCAGAGGCTCTATGAGAAAAATTCTGCGCTGAACAATGAGTTTGCCAAGGCTCAGTCCGATCCGGAGATCCTGAAGAGCCTTCAGGCGGAGATCTCGGATCTTAGAAGCCAGTTCGATCAGAAGCGGATCGACCATATGGCGAAGATGAAAGAGATTGCCCCGAATGCCGGGGGTCCGGGAAGTGGAATGGGCATGGGCAAAGGATTCGGCCATAGAGGCTTCCACCGCGGCGGATACGGAAACGGCCCGGGCATGATGGGTCAGGGATATGGCGGGGGATACGGAAACTGCCCGAGATTCTGATCCTTCCGTAAATAGATTTTTACAGGCGGTATTTCCCGCTGAAAATGGCCGGGGGACATTCTGAAAGGAATGACCTTCGGCCTTTTTTGTTTGTTGGTCTTTGCATGGAGGCTTTTGCATTTTCAAACAACTTCTCAAATTGACAACTACTGCCAAACCGCTTAAAATGGCCCGTCCGTTTGAGGCTGTTGACTTTATAGAAGAGGTTGAAAGAGATTAAAAAAAT
>JAABSP010000126.1 GCA_011390345.1 Desulfobacteraceae bacterium | reverse complement strand
CGGGGAAAGGATGTGACCTCCGCGCCCTGGTATCATCTTGGCCTTCAATACGGCGGCAAAGAGGGGGATCGGATCAATGATCATCATCTGAAACTGGAAGACAAAGACGCGGCAAGGCAAAAATCATGAAAAAGCGAAAAAAAGTCAAATACATCCATGAAGGACGCTATGTGGCCAAAGTCGAGGTTGAACCCCTGGAGGATGAAACCGGCTGGTCTCCATACTTCATAACAGATGCATACACCTATTATTTAATGGCATCAATACCAATAAGCATGATATATATTTAAAATGTATTCAGATGAATAGCCGAAAGCCGCACTGATGGCCGAAAATCAAAAAAGATGGACTGTTCGGGATAGATATGGAAATTCGATATATCTTACAGAAGAAAGATGGAGACATATCACCGATATGTTAAATCATCCTGAAATGGAAGATTATGAAGAATATCTGAAAGAGACGATACAAGTTGGTCGAAGGAAGCAGGAACCTCTTAATCCGCTGAAATATCGATATCAAGAGTTTTTTGAGAATCTTCCCGGCTATTCAAATTCAGTGGTTGCAATCGTTGTTTTTGGATTCGATATTCAAAAGGACGGTACGGCTTCACCCAATAATTTCGTTGCGACTGCCTTCTTTAAACATATTATGATTAAAGGTAAAAAATGGCCACACTAAACTATAACTACGATAAAGAAGTCGATATTTTATATATCTCTTTTTATCCTGGTGAAAAAGCGACAACAGCCGTGGAATTAAATAATAACATCTTGTTGCGTTTAAACCTGGAAGAAAGAAGAGCAATAGGGCTCACCCTGCTTGATTTTTCAGCACTGGTTCAAATAACCCGATTCGGCCCACGCAATTTTCCGCTGACAGGCATAGCTGAATTGGAGCCGGATTGGCAGGATATGGTTATTGAAATTCTTAAATCGCCACCTTTAAACGAAATTCTAAGAGTCTCTGTATATGCTGAATCTCCGAATGAGACCACTCCCATTGCAGTTGTTGAAAAATTTTCAGATTTAGTTGCCGCATAGCAAAATACACATATTATTTGATTCAATTGGTTAAGGGTTTCCGTTCAGACACTCGTTATCCCAAAGGCAGCCATGACCACGATCCTCCAACACCTGATCCAATCGATCCGCAGCACCGCCATCTACAACCCGGAAGTCCAGGTCGCGCCCGCGTGCATTCTCTGGCCCGACAAAAACCAGCAGTGGCAGTCCGTCATCCCCCGCGTTCAACTGGAGATGCCGGAACTGCTCGTACTCGGCGATTACGACCCGGAAAACCGAACCGGCCCTGCCATCTGGCTCCGGTGCGCGATCGCGGGAAAGATCGAAAACATTCCCATCCCCGATCTACATCCCCCGGTACTCTATCTTCCGGGCGTCAGCCGACAGGACCTCAGAGCCGTCGAGACCTGCCCCGACACCATAAAACCCCTGGCAGAACTCCAGTATCGCGGCGCGATCTGGTCCCAGATCAATGCCAAGGACTGGACCATCTTCGCGTTTTTGAAATCAGACCAAGGCGGCCTGAAACTGGATGCGGCCCATGACCAGAAATCGAAAAACGCGATGCAGCTCGCCCTCTATCGGCTCATGGATGAAAAGGCCGATTTCCTGCGGGAAAAGCACCTGGACAAAGACTACTTCAACAGCCTCCTGCTGGGCGGGGACCCGGTCAAAGACCTGCTCCAGTGGCTGGATCAGGGCGACGCCTTCAAAAAAGGGCGGGAAGTCCAATGGCCCGCCTTTATCGAGATCTGCCAATCCCAGTTCGCGTTTCATCCCGACAACCAAGGCCCCCTTTCCGGCGCGCAAAAGCTGGCAGACCGTAAAGGCCCCTGGCTGCCGGTATGGGACCGGTTCTGCGAAGCCCCGGCCCGGTATCCCCAAATTCCGGAGCTGATCCGCAAATGCTCCATGCCCGCAGAGCTGTTTCAAAACGCAAAATCCCACGGCGGCTGGCCCCAGTGGAACGAGCATCAGGAGGATGACCTTCGCCGGGAACTGAAACGGATGGCGGACCTGCCGGAACACGAGGCCCGGAAACAGATCGCCCTGCTGGAAAAGATGCACGGAGAACGCCGCTCCCTGGTCTGGGCCGAGCTGGGAGAATCCCCCCTGGCCAATGCATTGAAACACCTCCATCAACTCGCGGAGATCACCGCATCCCCTTTGGCGGCCGGAACCCTTTCCGATCTTGGGGCCGGATACGCTCAGTTCGGCTGGAAGGCCGACAACAGCGTGATAAAGGCGCTCGCCTGCACCGCGGGAAATGAAGATTTCAAAGCGGTTGCCGCCGCGATCCGGTGCATCTATCTGCCGTGGATAACCGCATCCGCGCACCATCTCCAGACATCGGCAGCCGCATCGGAATATCCGGGAAAGACCGCGTTGACCCAAAAGACTGTGGAATATCCGGCCGGAACATGCCTCCTCTTTGTTGACGGACTCCGGTACGATACTGGACAGCGGCTGATGGCAAGGCTTATCCAGAAAGGATATGAAGCCGCAGGAACCCCCTGCTGGGCCGCCCTGCCCAGCGTAACAGCCACTGGAAAGCCGGCCGTCTCCCCGATCCGCGATCTGTTCCGCGGCGATGATGCCTCCGCGGAATTCGATCCCATTGTCAAGGAGACGGGCCACTCCCTCAAGGGAGGGCAGCCCCTGAAAAAGCTGTTGGCGGAGAATGGATGGCAGGTGCTGGATCAATGGGAGCCCGGCGATCCCTCGGGCCGCGCCTGGGCCGAATTCGGAAACATGGATGCCGAGGGCCACAACCGCGGCTGGAAACTGGCCCGGCACATCAACACCATCCTGACGGAGATCGCTGACCGGGTCCGCCAACTGATCGATGCCGGATGGAAGACCATCAAAATCGTCACGGATCACGGATGGCTCCTGATGCCCGGGGGCCTTCCCAAGACCGAGCTGCCCGCGCAACTGACCGAGAACAAATGGGGCCGATGCGCGGTGATCAAGCCGGGGGCCGACATTTCCGAACCCCGTTTTCCGTGGTACTGGAATCCCCACCATGACTTTGCCCTGGCCCGGGGCATCTCCTGTTTCCGAAAAGGGCTTCAATATGGACACGGCGGCCTCAGCCTTCAGGAATGTCTTGTGATGGAGATCCTTGTGACCGCATCCCCAAAACCTTCGGCAACAGTTGAGATCACCGACATCGCGTGGAAGGGAATGCGCTGCAAACTGGCCGCGGAAGGCAGTATTGAAGGGCTTTTCATGGACATCCGAGAACAGGCCGGAAACCCGGAGACCAGCCTTGTCATGAGCGTAAAGCCTGTCAAGGAGGACGGCACGGCCTCGGTGGTGGTGGAGGATGAGTCGCTGGAGGGAACCGAAGCCGTGGTCCTGCTGATGGATGAGAATGGCGATCTGATGGCGCAGGTGGAAACCGTTATTGGCCGCGGGAGATAAAAGATGTCTGAACAGAATAAACAAACAAACGCCAACATCCGCAAGGTCAGCCTTCGAAATCTTTATCTGGACCCGAACAACTTCCGCCTGATCCATGAATCCGATCAGGTGAGCGTTCCGGATGAGAAGATCAGGGATAAGGATGTCGCCAACAGGACCTACCGGCTGATCGTTGGCGAAAAAAACCAGAATATACAGGATCTTGTAGAGAGTTTCAAGGCGAATGGCTATCTGCCCGTTGACCAGATCCAGGTGAGAAGGGTTGACGGCATCTTTATTGTTGTTGAAGGAAATCGGCGCGTTGCCGCGCTTAAATACTTAAGCAATGAATACGAACAGAAAAGCATCGATCTCGGGAAACTCGACAAATCCATATTCAGCAATGTGCCGGTCGTTCTTTATGAAGATCCGGACGAGGTCCATCACCTTGTTTTAATGGCGCTGAAGCACATCAGCGGCAATCGGAAATGGGGCGAATGGAATCAGGCCAGGCTGTTGCAAACCCTCATGACAGATCATAACCTGCCCGAGGATGATGTCTGCAAAAGGGTCGGTATCAATAAAACAGAGCTTCGCAGAAACATCCGGGCGCTCGCGCTGGCCGATCAGTATCAGGCATCGGACTACGGGGATCAGTTCGATGAAGACATGTTTCCCATTTTCAGAGAGGCCGCAAGAAACGTCGCGCTCAAGGACTGGCTGAACTGGGATGACGCCGACAACAGGGCAAATGATAGAGAAAATGTTGAATTGTTCTTCAGTTGGCTTTCAAGAGAGCCGATCGATGATGACACCGACTCTGAATATTCCGGCAGAAATGGCGATTACCAGGAGCCGGCCATTTCAAAGCGGGATGATATCGTCATTCTATCAAAGATTATAAAAGATCCTGTCGCAATCGACAAATTAAAGGAATATCGGAATTTAAATGAGGCCTATCGAACCAGTGATCTTATCTTTAAAGAAAAAATCAAGGATGCGATAAACTCTGTTGTCTCGGATGTGGAAACCCTCGGGCAGCTTTCAATAGCGCCGGAACAGACCCCTCGACTCGAGGATGCCCTGGGCAGGCTTCGGGCAATAGTGGAAAAGGCCCGGGGCGGCAGCCTGCGAGGCGTTGAGCAGACCGCGGTTTTTTTTGACCGTATCGACCGGCATTTCTCATCTGTAAAGATCCCTTCATATCGTTGTCTAAGCGGCCTGGAAGTTCAAAAGATATCGAGGATCAATCTCTTCGCGGGGGTCAATAACAGCGGCAAGACATCCTTTCTTGAAGCGGTATATCTGCTCTGCAAGCAGAATGACTTCAATGGCGTGGTGGACATTCTGAGGCGCAGGGGGAAAATCCCCGAAGGCCACATTCCCCCGAGATGGCTCACGGACCAGCTTACGGAGACCATCGTGGTCGAAGGTGTTTTTGATCATAAAGAGAGCGGAATCGAGATCCGGCCATTTATCGAGGAGAGCACCACACTGGATCGGGCACGATATCTGAAATCTGTCGAAATATCGACTCGTTTTGAAAAATATAAACTTGAATCCCTGACAAGGATTTATCAAGGCCGCGACCGGGAAACCCAGGCGGACACGATCAAACTGCTCTGCAAGGTGGTCTTCAGCAGCCCGTTTTTTTTCAATGAGCCGCACCACTATACTTCTTTTTACCATAAGAGCGTGCAGTCAAAACTTTTGCCTAAAATATTCAAATTTATTCAAGATAAAGTGGTTCCGACAGTAAAGGATATTCGCCTGGTGGATGAGTTCCAGAGATTTCTCGTGGAAGACGACGCCTTTGAAAACGCAATGGATTTAATGTCATACGGCGAGGGCCTTCAAAGGATTTTCTTTACCTCCCTTCTTTTTGCCTCGGCTGAAAACGGCGTTGTTCTTATCGATGAATTCGAGAATGCCATCCACGCGGACTTGATCGAGATTTTCGCGCCATTTATACACTCCCTGGCAAAAGAGTTCAATGTTCAGGTGTTTCTGACAAGCCACAGCAAGGAGTGCATAGATTCCTTCGTCAAAAATATATCGAAAACGGAGATGGATGATTTCTCTTTTCACGCGCTCGTCCGGGATGGCGATGGCGGTATAACGATTCGGGAGTTTTACGGAAAGGATTTCTCCAGACTCGTTGAGGCCGGAGATGTCGATCTGCGGAGAGCGCGATGAGTTCATTTGTACGAACCCTTCTGGTCTTCTGTGAAGGACCGCATGATGCAGCCTTTGTGAGAATGGTTTTCAAGAGAATACTGGGGTTTCAGATTGAAAAGCTCAAGTTCTCGGAGATGCCGTCGCCATTCAACAACTTATTCACAAAGGCCGTTGAGAAACATGCGGCGCAGGACATGTCCCTGGATATGACCCACAAGTTTTTCCTGCCGGACTCAGTGCTGCGGAAAAATGATGACATCGCATTTATTTTCAACTGCGGTGGAAAAACGCAATACGATAAGGTGAGAGACCTTCTTACAGATTATATTCCGCTGATTGAACAGGCAGCCATATTTCCGGCAGGGGCCCAAGAGATTGTCGATTCCGTGAGGTATCTGTTTTTATATGACAGCGATGCCGACGGATTGGACCGGATCGTTGACAACATATCCAGAGAATTTCAAAAGGTCAATGAAAAGGATTTTGTGGTGGATGCCTGGATCGGAACAAAATCAGAATTTGGACGAGTATCAAAGGATAAAGCTGTTTTTGTCTGGGGCGGAGCGCCCGACAAGGGCACGCTGGAAGATCTCTTGATGCCCATGTTCGACTTCACCGAAGCGAACAAGCCGCTCATTGCAAGGTCCAAACAGACCATGAATGAAATGTTCAAGTGGGACATCGACCATGGGGACAGCAAAAAAGCCGTGGCCGAAGTTGAAAAGTTCAAGAAAGCTGTTCTGACGACCGTGGGACAAAGAAAAAAGCCGGGCTCCTCATTGAATGTCATATTGGAGCAGGCCGAACTCATAACGGATGATGCACTCAGGGCTTGTCCCACGACAGCGGGATTTGTCGAGTTTATCAGGGAGTTTTGGAGGATGGCCGACTGATGGAAATGGATGCCTTGGACAAAAAGGCCGCGGCCGTTCTGGACGGCTATCTGGTCCGCAAGGATCTGGTTCGCACCTTCAGCCGCCAGTTTCCGGTTCCGACCTATGTTGTGGAGTTTCTGCTGGGCCGGTACTGCGCCGGCACCGATCCCGAGGAGATCGAAGAGGGGCTGGAGATCGTTCAGCGCCAGTTGAAATCCCGAACCGTCAAGGCCGGAGAAGAGGAACTCTTCAAAGCCCATGCCCGGGAAAAGGGATCTGTGAAAATCATAGATCTTCTCAGCGCGCGGCTGGACGCGAAGACCGATTCCTACCTGGCCACCCTGCCGAGCCTGCAACTCAAAGATGTCCGGATCGACGCGGAGCTGGTCAATACCCACGAGCGGATGCTCACCGGCGGCTTCTATGCCGAGATCACGCTCTCCTATGATGGGGCCATTGCCCAGGAGAAGAACGGCCGGCCCTTTGGGGTTGAAAGCCTCCGGGAGATCCAGCTCTCCAAACGGGATGTTCTGGATACCATGTCCTGCGCCCGAAAAACATTCTCCACAGAGGAATGGAAAATATTTCTGCTGCGAAGCATCGGCGTGGCATCAGAAAATCTGTCGGATCGGGCAAGAGACGCGTTTTTCCTGCGGATGGTCCCCTTTGTGGAGCGCAACTACAACCTGGTGGAACTGGGCCCCCGGGGAACCGGAAAGAGCCATCTGTTTCAGCAGGTCTCCCCCTATGCCCATCTCATCTCCGGCGGCAAGGCCACCGTGGCCCGGATGTTCGTCAACAACAGCACGGGCCAGCGGGGTCTGGTCTGCCAGTACGACGTGGTCTGCTTCGACGAGATCTCCGGCATCTCCTTTGACCAGAAGGACGGCGTCAACATCATGAAGGGCTACATGGAATCGGGCGAGTTCAGCCGGGGAAAGGAGAGCATCCGAGCCGACGGCAGCATCGTTCTGGTGGGAAATTTCGATGTGGATGTTGCCCATCAGCAGCGCGTGGGCCATCTTTTCGGCCCCATGCCCAAGGAGATGCGGGATGACACCGCGTTCATGGACCGGATTCACGGGTATCTGCCCGGATGGGACGTGCCCAAGATCAACCGGGAGATCCTGACCGACCATTTCGGACTGGTGAGCGACTTCCTGTCTGAATGCATGAGCCGCGTCCGATCCCAGAGCCGCGTGGCCGCATTGCAGAACCGGGTCTTTTTCGGCGGCGCCCTCAGCGGACGGGACACCAACGCGGTCAACAAAACCGCAAGCGGCCTCTTGAAACTGCTGCGCCCCGACGATACCGATCCCATACCGGAACCAGAGCTGGAATGGGCCCTCCGGATCGCGATGGAAAGCCGAAGACGGGTCAAGGAGCAGCAGAAAAGAATCGGCGCGGCCGAGTTCCGAAACACCCATTTCAGCTATGTCATGGGCGAAGAAGGCGTGGAGAAATTTGTGGGAACTCCGGAACTGCAGAGCGAAAACAGCATCGGCTCCGATCCGCTGGAACCGGGTCAGGTCTGGTGCATCAGCCCCGGCGGGCCCGAAGAGCATCCGGGCCTCTTCCGCATCGAGGCGAACCAGGGGCCCGGAACCGGCGTGAAGATCCTCAACAAGCCGGCCCCGCCGCCCTTCAAGGAGAGCATCTCCTATGCAGAGCAGAACCTCTATGCCCGGTCCGCCCAGTTGATCGGCGATAAAAACCCCCGACAGCACGAGTTCACCCTTCAGCTCCGGGCCTTTGATGCCGCGAGAACCGGCGCGAAACTCGGGGTTCCGGCCCTGATCGCCCTCTGCACCGCCATCCTCAGAAAGAGTACCCGCGGCGGCCTGATAATCGTGGGAGAGATCAATCTCGGCGGCTCCATCGAGCCGATCCACAATAGTGTCACCATCGCGGAGATCGCTGTGGAAAAGGGGGCCACGGCCCTTCTTGTGCCGGTAGCCTGCCGGCGCCGGCTCTTCGATCTCTCCGACGACATGGCGACCAAGGTCGATATTCAATTCTATTCCGATGCCCGGGATGCGTTGTTGAAGGCGATTGCGGATTAGGTGCGGCTGGTTCTTCCGCTATTCGGAACAAGGCAATAGACCCACAGGCCCCATCCGGGCAGGGAAACAAAAAGGTATCCCGTTCAAACTGCCGTGTATAAACCGGCGTGAGCATCAGATGCCGAGTTTTCGGTTCCCGCGGCGATGGGGTTTTGAACCCGCACGATGGCTTCACCGGCCAGCAGAGGAATCAGCCGGTTTGCCAGTCGATCCACGCAGGCCGCGTGGAAGCTGCCGATGGCCGCCATTTGGATCAGCTCTCCTTCCACCAGTTCGATGCGGTCGTCCTCATGCAGGATACCGGCCCGGGTCATGCGATGGTATTCGGCCGCCGAGAATTTTTTCCGCCGGATTTCCGGACGCTGCTGCCGGGATTCCATATCTAAAGCGGCAGGTACAGAATCTGGTTTTTCAAATCTTCGGGCTTTCCGATCATCGCGATCATTTCCAGATCATTGATGCAGGCACCGATTGAGACTCTCTTTTGGTGGCCATATACAACTCCGCAGAAGCCTTTTCCCGATCTTTGCCGGTAGACGGCCTCCGACAGGAGATCATCATCACGGGTAAAGAGAACTCTCTCCAATTCAGTCGATCTGTCCAACAGTTCCGAATCATCTATCTCGCTTGTGCCGTCTTCATATGCGGTCAAGACATCGACACCGCGCAATCGGAGTCCGGTGGTAACGGCGCGGGGGACATTGTGGTCCATATAAAGAGCAAGTCCCACTAAATCAGCCCTTCGGATCTCAGGCGGGCCACAATTTTCGGCGGCCTGTTCCGGGAGGCAAGTTCATCGACCCGCTGAAGCCGATTTTCGATATCTTTGTCGAGTTCTTCCTGGTGATCCCAATAATAAGCCAATGCGGAATGAATTTGCCCCAGTGTCAGATGCGGATGCTGAAAACAGAGTTCTTCAGGGCTCCAGCCATAGGCTTGGCTGTCCAAAACCAGTTCTATAACCTTCATCCGGGTTCCTTCGATGATGGGAACATTCTTTTCATCGAGGAGGATGTGTTCATATTTTGTCTCAGTGTTCAGCATATGCACCTCGGGGTTGGTTGCGGAAGTCACGAAGAAAAATGCAAAAGCGGGTCATTCTTTTCAAGTCCTTTGAATTTTCAAAGGCACCGCGCGATTTCTGTTTCAATCTCTTGGGGATGCCTCTGACAATACGGGTTGCCATCAGCATCACCTCATGTTCGGAATCTACATCATGGCCGGATGGTTTTCAAGGGAAAACCGGGGAAGAGTTCATTGCGCCTTTGAGGATCAGACCCTCCCAATGAAGAATATGGTATGGAAAGCGCTGGATGAAACGCTCTCCTACTGCAGTCAGTCCCTTACCCTTCATGGAATGCGTGGTGAGTTCTGTCCGGCATGCGGCGAGGGGGTGTGGGATACGGAAAGTTACCGTCGCTATGCGGAAGCTCAGGCAGCGCTGTTGCGGTCTGTAAGCAGCGATATCAGCAGTGAGATCCGGCGCATCCGAAAGGGGTTGAAGCTGACGCAGGCGCAGTTGGCTGAAGCCTTCGGCATTGGCAAGGCTGCGTTCTCCCGATATGAACGCGGAGAAACGCGCCCCCCGGCTCCGTTGGTCAAGCTCCTCAAGCTGCTGGAGCGCCATCCGGATTTGTTGAAGGAGATGGACTGATTTGAGATAAAGATGAAAAAGGTAAAAGAGAGATGATCGTAAAACTGAAAAGAAAAAGTTCTGACCTTTCAGATCTCTCCCCGGATCACCCCTATTTCGTCATCGGAATCGAGGCGGATGATTACCGGATATTGAACGACCAGGGCAGGCCCTACCTCTACCCTTCCTCACTGTTCGAGATCATCGATGCCAAAGAGCCGGAAAGCTGGATCACCGAATACGGAGAGGACGGCGACCGGAAACCGATTCAGATCAATTGATTCGGCTGGTCGGGGCCCATGACGAGGCCCATGATGAAATCCAAAGCAACGATCCGGTTTTCGAATCGTTGACGGAAACCGAACAGCAGATATTGGAAGCTTGCGCTGAAGCGGCTCAACGTCCGTCGGACCTGATGGAAAAATTGGGTCATGCCTCTCGCACCGGCAGTTTCAAAAGAGCCATCAGCCGCCTGATGGAAATCGGGCTTCTTGAAAGGACGCTTCCTGATGTGCCTCGCAGCAAAAAGCAACAGTATCGATTGACCGACAAAGGAAAGCGTCTGATTCAAAAATCTTAGATGGCGGATAATAGTCATCTGCCGGAAGTCCGCTATTATCTGCTTCCCGACCAGCAATACCGAATCGTTTGCCTCGCTTTGTGCCGTCTTCATATGCGGTCAATACACCATCAGCCCCAGATGCTTTTCCATGGGATCAAAATCCCGGTCGTTATGGATAAGCTGATAGTCGTTCTCGATGCAGAAAGCGGCGATCAGGAGATCGATGGTCTTTCTGACGGCGATGCCCTTTTTCCGCAATGTTCTGTAATTCAATGCGGCCCGCTTGGCAATCTTTCTGCCGACAAGGTCCCGATATTCCAGGCTGTCCATAATCTGTTCCGCGAGCCGATAATCCTTTTCAGAAAGCGATGATCCTGCTGGCTTGAATGATGGCCAAAAATGGCGCTGCAGGGAAGAAGGTCTGTATTATGTCGAAATCCGAAATCCCGACTCGAATATCATAGCTGAACCGAGCGGATACTATTTCCGAATCAGCACCTCTGATGACAGCGACACCGGCAATGACAGCGAAGAGATCGAAACCGACATCGACAGTGACGGCGTTGCAGATGATCAGGACAATTGCATTGAAATTGCCAACCCGGACCAGTCTGACCTCGACGGAGACGGCTTCGGAGACGCCTGCGACGGGTGTCCCGGAAATCCGCAGAAAACCGAACCGGGCCTATGCGGCTGCGGAACAGCCGATGCCGATGGTGACGGAAGCGATATTGCGGATTGTCTGGAATCGGAAGAGACTACCTCTTCTGACGGCGGAGGCGGCCGCGGGGGAGGATGCTTTATCCTGAACTGCATGGATTGACAACCGTTTGTTCAATTAGAGCAGAGCCATGCTGCCGGAAACAAAGATTTTCGGCAGCGCAAAACTTCAGGTAAGCCTACAAAGAATCCTGGGAAGGAACCCCAAAGACAAATGTTCATCTCCCCCCTCTCCGGCTACACGATCCTGCTTCTCTTCAGGATGCTCATGATGGGCATCACCCGGGCCGCAGGAAGGCTTTCCGTCATGGGTGCGGAGTCCTTTCTGGTGGCGGACCGGAAGGTCGGAACTGTCCGGGGGGCTTTTTCCATCGCGGCCAGTTGGATCTGGCCCCCGCGCTCTTCATATCCAGCCAGACGGAACAAAATATTTCGGGAGAA
>JAABSP010000125.1 GCA_011390345.1 Desulfobacteraceae bacterium | reverse complement strand
TCTTTGGAACGCAAGGCCATGGGCGAAGGCACCGAACCGAAAACGCCGCTGATCGTCGAGGTTGACAATGAAAACAGCCAAAAGGATATCGATGCCCTGGATATAGAGATCCCGGTACTCACGCCAAGGGTGTATCGGGAATACAAGAGCCTGACGGATCTCGAACCGGGCGGATTTTCGTTTCAGCCGGTCGCTTATCAGGCGTTCAGCGAAGAAGAGCAGCGGGAAATCGTCTTCAAGGACATAACAACGGGTGAAGTGACCCATACCACAATGCTGGACAGCGCCGGCGTTGCGGACTACCGGAGCGTTATCGGCTATTTCTCGCAGACAATCATGAAAGAGCTGCGACTGGTCAGCGGTTATGACGTACTCTATGGCAAGGTGAAGGTTTTTGTTCATGACGCCCTGTTCGGCAAGACCGTGGAGCTGGAATCAGCCAATACCTTGCGCAACCTATCGGAACTGGCGGCCACCAAAACGGTGATCGAGACTTTCAAGCAGGCGATCAACGCGCTGACGGTCCGCGACAAAGGCGATGCCGAAATCCGGGACACCATCAAGCTGCGCAAGACCCGGCCGTTTGTGGTGAAAGACCAGGGCTACATGATTCCCAAAAAATCGGTGTTCAACCGGGTGATTGGTGACAGCCGTTTTGAACTTGAGTTTGCTGCTTTCCTTGAACAATGCCCGGACGTGGCCGCGTATGCCAAGAACTATCTCGCGGTGCATTTCAAGCTGGATTATGTCAAGGCGGATGGCGACATCTCGAACTATTACCCGGATTTCATTGTGCGTTTGAAGGATGGGCGCGTGGTGATTGTTGAAACCAAGGGGCAGGAAGACCTGGACGTGCCGCAGAAGATGGCACGTTTGCGCCAATGGTGCGAGGACGTAAACAAAGCGCAGTCGAAAGTCCAGTATGACTTCGCTTTTGTGGACGATGCCGATTTCAAGAAATATAGCCCCAAGACTTTTGCCGATGTTTTGAACGGGTTCCGGGAATACAAGGAAACATAACCCACAATGATAGAACCTACGCGGTTTACAAAACAAGTCTGCTGCAGACTTGAAAGGGGAATGATACGATTTCTCCAACAGACGGAAACCGGATACGGAGATTACACAAAAGAAAGAGACAAACTGCTCAAAGACCCCTCACTGGAGGAGTTGGTGTCCGATATTCAGACAAGCAGATTCAATAAAAAGAATTGTTTTTCTGATAACGACTGACTGAAACAGCACTGCATATTGCAGAAAATAAACTATCTTAAAATACAATTTTAATAGGAAGAAATACTATGGAAGCTATAAGACAAAAAGTTAAAATCCCAAAAAGTCGTGAAATTCTGATCAAAATTCCCCAGCACATACCTGAAAATGGAATAGCTGAAGTAATAATACTTCTGAATCAAGAAACTAAACAATCCAAGTTAGATAAACTGAAAGATGCGATGACAGATACTCAATTTTTAAATGATTTAAATGATATTTCTGAGGATTTCAGAACAGTTGATATAGCGGAATGGGAATAATATGGAATATCAGTGGCATATTTTCGTAGCAAACTTAGATCCAACAATCGGCTCTGAACAAGGTAGAACTCGTCCTGTATTGGTAATAAGTGATGAAGAAATCAACCAAATTTTACCTGTTATAAATGTTTTACCGATTACTTCAAGGAAAGCAAATCGACGAATTTATCCAAATGAAGTATTGATATCATCTGGAATAAGTGGATTATCAGTTGATTCCATTGTGCTTTGCTATCAGATAAGGACTCTTGATAAAAGAAGATTGATAAGGAATGTAGGTCAACTGAATAATTTGGTATTACAAGAAGAAATTATCAATGCATTATGTTTTCAACTCGGAATTGAGAAATAGTTTTTCGGTCGACAGCCGGCGATCCCGATCAGGAACGCCTGTTTGAGGAATGCGAGCGAGTCCGAGATGACCGAGCGCATCCTGAAGTCCGGCATCAGCGTCATGGAAGCGTTCAACAGGGTGTTGCTGCGGCAAGCCAAGAGGCGATCGATGTCAGCAAAAATGGCGGATCGTTTTCAACTTTACGGATGGCAACGTCTATGTTTTTGACTACGAGGATTATCACGAAGAGGTGGGAATAGAAAGGCTATGCGCAAATCAAAGATCATCAAAATCACAATCATCGCGGTTGCCGTCATCGGGGCCGCCATTGCCGGGATCTACACCTTTAAAATCTTTCCGGTGGAGAAGATCGACCCGTCAAAGACCGAAACCGATTCCCGGAAGGGCTTTACCCCGACGGATACGGTCACAGCAGTGCTGGAGACCGTAAAGGAGACCTACGAGGCCGTGGGAACCATCCGCCCCCAGATCGAGAGCAGTATAGGATCCCAGGTGACCGCGCAGGTGGTGGATGTGAAGGTGAAGCCCGGGGATACGGTGGCAAAGGGGGATCTTCTGGTGGTTCTGGACAGCCGGCAGTTCCAGTCCCGTCTGGATCAGGCAAAACAGGGGCTGAAACAGGCGGTCTCGGCAAAGGCTCAGGCCCGGCAAGGCATTGCCTCGGCCCAGGCCGCATACACCCGGGCTCAGGCCGATTATAAACGCTTTCAGACATATTTCGAATCCCAGGCCGCGACCGAACAGCAACTGGAACAGGCGAGATCGGCCTATCTCCAGGCCCGGGCAGAGCTGAACCGGGCAAGGGAAGGACTCTCCGGCGCCGAAGCCCAAATTCAGCAGGCAGAAGAGATGGTCAAGGAGGCCGATATCTCCCAGGGTTATACCCAGCTCAGTGCCCCGGAATCGGGGGAGGTGCTGCGACGGCTGGTTGAGCCCGGGGATCTCGCGGTTCCGGGAAAGCCGCTGATCATGCTGCAGACCACGGGCGCACTTCGGCTGGAGGCCCATATCCGGGAGGGGCTGATCCGCCAGGTCAAGGTGGGCGACAGGCTACAGGTGGAGATCAACCCTTTGGACAAGATCCTGACGGCCACGGTGGAGGAGATCATCCCCTATGCGGACCCACAGACCCGCACCTTTCTGGTCAAGGCCGCGCTTCCTCAGGAGCCGTTCCTCTATCCGGGAATGTTCGGAAAACTGCTGATCCCGGTGCGGGAGGTGCAGGTGATCCTGATTCCCGAGGGAGCGATCCGCCAGGTGGGCCAACTCGAGCTGGTCAAGGTGAAGGAGGCCGACAAGACCTGGGTTGACCGGTACATCAAGACCGGCAAAAAGATCGGCAATCGGGTGGAAGTTCTTTCGGGACTGGACGGCAATGAGACCCTTGCCCTTTGGGGGAATTGAACCCGAAATCTGAACCAGAATCTGAACCAGAATCTGAACATGATTTGAACAAATCCCAAAATTTTAACAAAATTGGAATCGGGAGCAGAATCGGATGGCTGAGACATCGGAAAAGAGCACGACCCAGAATAGGGAAGAACGTCCCCAGAGCCTGATCGCAGGAACCGTGAGGATCTTTCTCACCTCCCACCTGTCGATCCTGCTGATCATCCTCGCCTTCTGCCTCGGGGCCGCCGCGATCATCGTCACCCCAAAGGAGGAGGAGCCCCAGATCGTCGTGCCCCTGGCCGATGTATTCATCCAGGTCCCGGGGGCCGATCCCAAGGAGGTGGAAAAGCTCGTCTCGACCCCTTTGGAGCGGCTCTTGTGGCAGATCGACGGCGTGGAGTATGTCTATTCCATCTCCCGGCAGGACATGGCGGTGGTCACGGTCCGCTTCTATGTTGGAGAGGAGCGGGAGAACTCCCTGGTGAAGCTGCACAACAAGATCCGGATGAACATCGACGAGGTTCCGCCGATTGTCCGGGGATGGGTGATCAAGCCGGTGGAGATCGACGATGTGCCCATCGTCAACCTCACCCTCTATTCGGACAGATATGATGATGCAGATCTTCACCGGATCGGCGAGGAGGTGCTGGCGCGGATCTCCGAGGTGAAGAACATCTCCCGCACCGAGATCGTGGGCGGCAGAGCCCGGGAGGTCCGGGTGGAGCTTCTGCCGGAGCGGATGTATGGATTGAATGTCTCCATTCTGGAGGTGCAGCAGGCCCTCAAAGGCGCGGACGCCTCGGTCACGGCCGGGGACTTCTCCCGCCTAAACCGCAGCTTCACCGTCACCAGCAACGCGTTTCTCACATCGGCCCAAGATGTCCGGGAGCTGGTGGTGGGTGTGCATCAGGGCAGGCCCGTCTATCTGCAGGATATCGCCGCGGTCATTGACGGGCCCGAGGAGGCCCATTCCTACACCCGGCTCGGCCACTCCATCCGGTACCGGAGGGAGAACAACATAGAGAATGCACCCGAAACCTATTCTGCCGTCACCCTGGCCATTGCCAAAAAACAGGGAACCAATGCGGTGAATGTGGCACAAAACATCCTGGAAAAGCTCGAAGAGCTGAAAAAGACGATCATTCCCGCAGATGTTCATGTGGAAGTGACGAGAAACTACGGCGCGACCGCGCAGCAGAAGGTGAACGGGCTGCTCAGCTCACTGGCCTTTGCCATCGTCACGGTCGTGATCCTGCTCGTTTTCACCCTGGGATGGCGGGAGGCCCTGGTGGTGGCGCTCGCGGTTCCCATCAGCTTTTCTCTTGCGCTCTTTGTCAACTTTCTCTTCGGATACACCATCAACCGGGTGACGCTCTTTGCCCTGATCCTCTCTTTGGGCCTGGTGGTGGACGACCCCATCACCAATGTGGACAATATCCAGCGCCACATCTTCATGAGAAAGCGAAATCCCATCAACGCGACCCTCTTTGCGGTGGATGAGGTGCTGCCGCCCGTGATCATGTCGACGCTTGCCATCATCGTCTCGTTTACGCCGCTTTTTTTCATCACCGGAATGATGGGGCCCTACATGGCGCCAATGGCCGCAAACGTGCCCATCACCGTGATCTTCTCCACCTTCTGCGCGATCACCATTGTGCCCTGGTTCACCTACCATCTTCTGAAAAAAACAGAGCCGAAAAAGGTTGAATCTTCAGACAGCCGATCCGGAGAAAAAGTTCCCAGCAGTTGGATCGAGCGCACCTACCGAAAGGTCGTGACGCCTTTTCTGGAAAACCGCGTCTGGCGCTGGCTGCTGCTGGCTGCGATTCTGATTCTGCTGCTCGTCCCGATTCTGCTGGTGATCTTCCGGCTCGTGCCCCTGAAGATGCTCCCTTTTGACAACAAGAACGAGTTCCAGATCGTCATCGACATGCCCGAAGGGACAACGCTTGAGACCACGGACATGGTGATCCGGGAGTACGAGGAATACCTGCGGGGGGTTCCCGAGGTGACATACTTCGTCTCCTATGTGGGGATCTCCTCCCCGATCGACTTCAACGGAATGGTGCGCCACTACTATCTGCGGGAGGGGAGCCATCTCGCGGACATCCGGGTCAATCTCGCGGACAAGAACCGGCGGGAGATGCAGAGCCACCCGATTGCCCTGCGACTGCGAAAGGATCTTCAGGAGATTGCAGGCCGGCACGGCGCGGCCATGCAACTGGTGGAGGTTCCGCCGGGGCCCCCGGTGCTATCCACCATCGTGGCCGAGATCTACGGAGATCCGGACAAGTCCTATGACCAGCTCATTTCGGCCGCAGACCGGATCAAAGAGCTGATGCGAAACGAGCCCTTTGTGGTGGACATCGACGACATGGCCGAGGCCCAAAGGGACAAGTACGATTTCGTCCTGGACAAGGAGAAGGCCGCGCTCCACGGTGTGAGCACCCAGGCCGTGGTTCAGACCCTGCGGATCGCGCTGAGCGGCGAGACTCCGGCCACGGTTCACCAGGAAGGTGAGAGGCAGCCCCTCTTCGTAAAGACGATTCTGCCCAGAGAGCGCCGCTCCGGGATCGCGGATCTCTCTCAGATCCCCATGAAGACCGCGGCAGGAGAGATGATCCCACTGGCCGAGCTGGTCAATATCGTCAAAAAGCCTGCCCCTCAGCCGATCTATCACAAGAATCTGGATCGGGTGGTCTTTGTGATTGCGGAGATGGCGGGCCGCGCGCCGGCCGAGGCGGTTTTGGACATGCAGAGCCGTCTGGCGGAAGAAGATCCTCTGCCGCCGGGGATTCGGGTCGATTGGGCAGGCGAAGGAGAGTGGAAGATCACGATCCGGGTCTTCCGGGATATGGGGATCGCATTTGCCGCGGCCCTCATGGGGATCTACATCCTGCTGATCATCCAGACAGACTCCTTTTTCATGCCGCTGCTCATCATGATGGCCATCCCGTTGACGCTCATCGGCGCGATGCCGGGCTATTATCTGCTCAACCTCTTTATGAACGAGATCGTCGGAGGCTTTGAAACGCCGATCTTCTTTACCGCCACCAGCATGATCGGGATGATCGCGCTGGGGGGCATCGTGATCCGGAACTCACTGGTGCTCATCGACTTTATCGAGCATGCACTGGCAGAAGGGCTCGATTTTGCCGAGGCGATCCTTCAAAGCGGCGCGATCCGGATGCGGCCGATTCTGCTGACAGCGGCCACAACCGCCTTGGGCGCATGGCCTATCACTTTAGATCCGATCTTTTCCGGCCTGGCCTGGACCTTGATCTTCGGGCTTTTTGCATCGACGCTCTTTACGCTGCTGGTGATTCCTGTTACATATTATGCGTTGTATCGGAAGAATTACGAAGATGCTGAGCAGAGCTGAACCGCCGACTTTATGGAGAAAAAAAATGAATATATCCATCAGCGACGAAAAAATAAAAGAAATGTTGACCGAAATCCTGGTTGAAATGATCACCCAAAAACGAGAACTTTTTTATGAAATCGTTTTAGAGGCTATCGAAGATGCCGGCTTGTCAAATGCGATTTCAGAGGGAAGTAAAAATGGCTTCGTTTAAGAAGTAAAAATGACTTCGCTTGAGATGAGGAGATCCTGAATGGGAATCACGATCTATCAGGCCGATGCCTTTACCGATAGACCTTTTGCCGGAAATCCGGCCGCGGTCTGTATTCTGGAGGAGCCGAAAACCGATGAATGGATGCAGAATGTGGCACTGGAGATGAACCTTTCCGAGACCGCGTTTCTGCAGGAATTGGCCGACGGCTATAACTTGCGATGGTTCACCCCCGCGGTTGAGGTGAAGCTCTGCGGACACGCCACCCTTGCCGGCGCGCACATCCTCTGGGAAACGGGCCGTCTGAAAGAGGATGAGACTGCTCGATTTCAAACCCTGAGCGGGCTGCTGACGGCAGCCAGGAAGGGAGAGATCATCGAACTCGATTTTCCCGCGACCCCGGAGACCCCGGTGGAACCGCCGCAAGGATTGACCGATGCATTGGGGATAATTTCTCCGGAATATGTGGGAAAGAACCTCTTCGACTACCTGGTGGTCGTCGATTCCGAGAAGACGGTTCGGGAACTCTCTCCGGATTTTACGGCTTTGAAGCGGGTTCCGGCCCGGGGAATCATCGTGACCGCGCGGTCCGATGGTTCCGATTTCGACTTTGTCTCAAGGTTTTTTGCACCGGCCGCAGGGGTCAACGAAGACCCGGTAACCGGATCGGCCCACTGCTGTCTTGGCCCCTACTGGAGCCGCAGGCTGGGAAAGAAGCAGTTGACCGGATATCAGGCATCGGCCCGGGGCGGTCTGGTGCAGGTTCATGCGGCCGGAGACCGGGTGCAGCTCGGGGGACGGGCCGTAACCGTGATGAAAGGAGAGTTCTTTGCAGATCATTGACCTGAGCCACACCCTGCGGCCCGATATGCCGGTCTATCCGGGGGATGCGCCCCTCTGCCTCACGCCCGAGAGCACCATCGAAGTGGCCGGATTCAATGTGATGCGCATCAGCTTCAACTCCCACACCGGAACCCATCTCGATGCCCCTGCGCACAAGATCCGGGGCGGAAAAACCCTTGGGGATCTTCCGCTGGATCGGTTCATGGGAAAGGCTGTGGCTGCGGATCTCACGGAAATCCGGGGGCCGTCCATTGACGTGGCAGATATCAATCATCTCGCTTCCGATCTCGAAGAGTGCGAATTCCTGCTGCTCCGCACCGGCTGGAGCCGCTTCTGGGGCAGGGATGCCTATTTTTCGGGCTTTCCCGCGCTGTCGGAGGAGGCCGCGGAATGGCTCTGCGGCTTTGGGCTCAAAGGAATCGGCGTCGATACCTTGTCCGCGGATCTGAGCGAATCCGATGATTTCCCGATCCACAACCGGCTGCTGGGAAATGGAATGGTCATCATCGAAAACCTGACGAATCTCGACCGGCTGCCCCCCTCCCCTTTCACCTTCTGCTGTTTTCCTCTGAAGATCGAGGGCGGGGACGGCTCGCCGGTTCGGGCCGCGGCCATCCTTTCATAGATCTCATCGTTTAGAAATATGGGGTACAGGTTGAAAAGAAAAGGAAAAACGTCGTTTTAAAAAATGGAGATAATGGAATGAGCAACAATAAAATTCCGGTAATGGATTCTATTCAGGAATTGGCAGATTTCTGGGACAGCCATGACGTTACCGATTACGAAGATGAATTGGAAGAAGTCAGTGAAGCGGTCTTTAAGCACAAATCCCTTCTGAAAGTTGATTTGCAGCCTGATGAAATCCAAACCGTTAAAAAAATTGCTGCTTTAAAGGGATTGTCGTGTGATGAATTGATCCGAAATTGGATCATTGAAAAAATTCATGCTCAATAATCCGAGATCAGAAATCTGATCCATTGATTGATTTGCCGAATTCGCTGAAATGGTACAACCATAAAAAACCATTATTCATTTTCAATAGAATGATTCAACACGAGATAATAATGCCGACAAATGAAACATCCATATTCGACCTGAGCCCACCGGAGAAGCTTCAATTGGTTGAAGATCTTTGGGATGATCTTGCAGCTACACCATCGGAGATACCGGTGCATAAATGGCAAAAGCAGGAGTTGGATCGTCGAAGATCCAATTTGATGAAGAATCCGGCTTCAGGGCTTTCATGGGAGGAAGTCAAACAGAGAATACGAAGCCGCTATGGCCGCTGAATTAATCATCGCTCCGGAAGCACAACAGGATATCGATGAAGCCTATAGCTGGTATGAAGATCGCAGGTATGGTTTAGGGGAAGAATTTCTAAGCTGTGTGGATGCCGCTATCCAGAAAGTTTGCCGTACACCTGAACTCTATGCGAAGGCATATCATCAGTATCGACGAGCGCTGGTAAGAAGATTTCCATACGCGATCTTTTACGAGTACAACGAAGAAAAGGTTTTCGTTTACAGCATATTCCATACCTCACAGAATCCGGAAAAGTGGAAAAAGCGCCTTATTTAAAAGGATGGTTACAGAAGGAATCCATTCGAAGTCTGGAAGGTTCGACCGCTCATCCCCGGCGATCCGCTGCTGTGAAACATTCCCTTCCCGCCATCTCCTTCCTTTCCGCGGGAGGTCGACGCCTGTTCCATCTCTTCATGGAAAGCCTGCTGCCGACCCGGTGCGCCATCTGCAGAACCTTCTATCGGCCGCGGCAGGAGCAGAGTGTTTGCCCCTCTTTTTCCCCGGGATTTTCACCGGATACCTTTCCGAAGAATCTTTCCGAGGCGGACATGGCGCTCCTTTTCCGGAAGGTGATGGCGCCACATCTCTGTAGCGCATGTGCGGGCAGATTCACGCCGATCACTCCGCCTTTCTGCCCGGTCTGCGGGAAGATGTTCAAGAGCAAAGCCATCGACAGCCATATCTGCGGAGCCTGCATCAAATCAAAGGAGCATTTCACCCAGATCCGCGCAGTCGGGATCTACGACGACACTCTTTTAGAGGCCATCCATCTCTTCAAATACAGACACAAGACCCGCTTTGCAATGCCGCTGGGCCGGCTGCTCTTTACGGAATTTCTACGCCACTGGACGCCGGACGATATCGACCTGGTGGTTCCGGTTCCGCTTCATATCCGGCGGTTCCGGCAGCGAGGCTATAATCAGGCATACATGCTGGTTCACGAATGGGAGCGAATGGCAAAAGCTGCAGGAATTGAGATGTCCGACATGGCGATCGCCCGGGATCTGCTGGTTCGCACCCGATATACACCGCCGCAGGTCAGGCTGCGTCGGCAGGAGCGCAGACGCAATATCCGGGGGGCATTTGAAATTTCACGGCTGGAAAAGGTTCGGGAAAAGCGTATCCTGCTGATCGACGATGTCTTCACCACGGGCGCGACCGTTGAAGAATGCGCAAAGGTGCTGATGAAAAATGGCGCGGCCTTTGTGGATGTGCTGGTGCTGGCGCGGGTGGATATCAGTTGAATCCGGCAAAACGCTGCTGCCACGCACAGGGAACTCTAATCTTGGCAACAAAGGAGGAACATATGTCAAAAAGATTTTTACTTCTTTTATTATTTTTTTTCACCATCTTCCTCTTCCTTTCCGCGAATAACACAACAGCCAAAATGTACAAATGGGTCGATGAAAAAGGCGTCACCCATTTCAGCGACAATCCTCCGGAAACCGGCCAGGAACTGGAAACGATCCGGACGCCCAATTACCCACCCGCGAAGAAAAGGGAATCGGAGAATCAAAACCCTGCTTCAAAGATGCCGCCGAATGCCCGAAAACAGGATCAGCAACCGGAAAAACGATCAGACAAAGTCGAAATATTCATGACAAGCTGGTGTCCCTATTGCAAAAAAGCCATAGCCTTTTTCAAATCCAACGGCATCCCGTTCAAAGAGTATGACATTGAAAAAGACCCAAGGGCCAAGAAGAGAATGGAGGCTTTGGGCGGTAAAAAGAGCGGCGTTCCGTTCATCGTGATCAACGGCCAGATTATCAGAGGATACAGCCCCTATCACTTTAAACAGGCTTTAGGGCTATGATGAAGATCTTTTTCTCGAAAGAAGAAACACCGTCTGCGGGATTCCTGGTTTTTTAACCTCCTACCTCTTACCAGAGAGATACCCATTGAATCTGCAAAGATCAACCGCCCCGCAGACGATCCAGCCGAAGCCGCTGCCGCTCGTCAAAGAGCCTTCGTGCCCCGAGCCAGACCGCGGTCATGGTTCCGAACCCCGTGCCGCCCGCAATCAGGAACATGATCAGGATCTGATACTTCACCGCCTCCATCGGGGGGCTTCCGCCGAGGATCTGGCCCGTCATCATCCCCGGCAGACTTACCAGGCCGGCCGCGGACATGGCATTGATGATGGGAATCAGCCCCCCGCGGATGCTCTCCCGCCGGATGTCGCCGATAGCCTCTTTTGCATCCTGACCCAGCATGAGCCTTCCCTCGATGGTCGTCCGCTGGTCCCACGCAGTCATGGTGAGCCGGTCCAGGCCGATGGAGATCCCGTTCATGGTGTTCCCCAGCAGCATTCCCAGCAGCGGGATCGCATACCTCGGCTCATACCAGGGGTCGATGTCGATGATGACCGTCAAGGCCAGAAGGGTGATGGAAAAGGAGGAGATGCACATGGAGACGGTTCCCACGCCGAAACCCCAGAGACCGGAAAAACGCCGCTTCTGACGGCTCATCACCTCCCGGCCCGCGGCCGTCAGCATGACTGTTGCCACCAGGACAAGCCATGCCGGATGGACATGGGTGAAGAGGGCCTTCAGGACCAGGCCGATGAGCAGCAGTTGCAACGTGGTCCGGATCGCGGCAACCATCACCTGCCGCTCCAGCTTCAGGTTCATCCGCAAAGAGATGAGCGCGATTGCGATGATCAGCAGCCCGGCAATGGAAAGATCAAGAGGAGAAAGCGGAATCACCTGCATGGGCTGTAGGATTTCCTAAAGGTGTTCAAGGCCGGTCTTCAAGAGCCGGAATCGCCGGTCCGCTGCCCGCTCGATCTGGGAGATATCGTGGCTCACCCAGAGGATCGCGGGCCGCTTCTCGTTCCGGTAATCGCCTAAAAAATCCTCTACCCGCGCACCGCTTTCCGCATCGAGATTCGCGGTCGGCTCATCCAGCAGCAGCACACTGGGGCCATTGGCCAGCATACGGATCAGGGAGAGGCGCTGCCGCTCGCC
>JAABSP010000049.1 GCA_011390345.1 Desulfobacteraceae bacterium | reverse complement strand
GAAAAGTAATTGTCTGTAACCCCTTATCGTTCACCCTTTACACGTCAAACCATCACCACAGGAGGAGACCTATGCAAAGCGGAAAGCGGATTTTCAATCTGGCAATCATTGCCGTACTGACAGGACTTCCGGTTCTCTTCAACAAGGTTGTTGACATTACCCACTGATTCCCTTATAGATAGCTCTGTCAGTCTGTAGTCGTCGTATTTTCTGAACCAAACCTCAGCCAACGGCGGTGCCCCGATGTCCCAAGAGAAAATGAGCTATGAGCCGAAGAATGATAAAGTTGCCGGCATCTGGCAGCGATTGTCTCCTTCTGTTCGTGAAAAGCGGCTGGCCCAGGCGAGGCGTCGGCTCGAACTGATCCGGGCATTGGACAGCAAATCCGAAGACCTAACTGAACGCGAGGCCGCAAGGCAGTTGAATGCCGAGATGGATCGCACAACCATCCTTCGCTGGCGTAAGCGTTACCAGGAGCATGGTTTCGACGGCCTCATCGATACCCGGACAGGCCCTCGCCTGCCGGTCGATCCGGAGGTTCGTATCGCTATCTGTACGCTACGGCGGGCAGATCCGGACATTGCCACAGAAGATATTGCCGCCCATCTGAAGCAGCACCACGGCGTCACAGTGGGGCCTACTACAATCAAAAAGGTGCTGCGTGAGAACGGACTCAATCGCCCGCGGGGTGCTGTTTCGGGAAGAAAACGGGAACCAAAGGAACAGCCGCTTGCATACGGCGGCTTGAAACTGTTGGAGGCGGCCATTGTTGAAACCGGCTACCTGGGCGAATTGAGCCAGGCGATTACCGCACATGTCGAGAATCTGCCCAGGCCCGAGACGGTCCGGGAAATCGACAAGAGCGGCCGGGATGCGGACGGGCGGTTTCTGCCGGCGTACAACGAGCGCTTCCGCAAAGGGCCGGATGATCCCATCGGCCCCGGCTTTGCTTCTGTTGCGGAAAAACGCCTGGGAATGGATGTCGATCGCTTCGAGATCGCGGGGGCCAGCCAGGAAGTGATCGAGCGCAAACTGATCGCCCTGCTGGTCACTCCCATGATCGGCGGAAGGGGCTGGGACACTCTGCGCACGCCGCAGGCAGGCATACTGCTCAACGAGGTCTGCGGCCATCCTTACATGCCGGCCACCCTGGACCGCTTCACCCGGGAACTCAAGTATGCCGGGGTCAGCGCCACTCTCTGGGAGGTCCATGCCCGCCATACCCTTTACCAGTCCATGCAGTGGGGAGACGGTCGCAGGGACGCGGTGATCTTTGTTGACGGGACCACCAAGCCGATCTGGACCCGGCTCTTCAGTCAGTCCACTCCCGTGAGCATGGTGGGCCGTACGATGCCGGGACTGGAAACGGTGGCTTTTCACAGCGGCTATGGGACACCGCTCTGGATGTTGACCTGCAGCGGCCGGACCCCGCTGGTCAAGGTGATTCCGGAGGCGATCGGAAGGCTCGATGATATCTGCGGCTCGTCGTCGGTGGGCCGAATCATGGTCATCGATGCAGAGGGGTTTGCAATTTCCTTTCTCAAAGGGCTGGAGCAGGGGGATCCGCCCCGGGCATGGGTAAGTCGCATTCCGGAGGACTCGGTTGCGGACAAGAGGATCTTCAACCGCTGCAACTACCGCCCGTATCGCAACGGAGACAGAGTCCGCATGGGGATTGCCGATTTCAACGACCCGGAAGTCAAGGACGGGAAATTCCGGATGCGAGTGGTGGAAATCGAGCGGCGCAGCTCCGGAAAGGTGACATACCTCGGGGGAAGCACCCTTCTGGATCTCCATGACTGGAACGCGGCCGATGTCGCGGATCTCTACTTCGACCGGTGGCCGAACCAGGAAGCCGATTTCCGGGCCGTGAACCAGGCCGCCGGGTTCAAGGAGGTTCATGGATACGGCAAGCAACTGGTGGACAACATCAGTGTCGTCACCGAACTCGACGAATTGGCCCGCAAGAGCGCTGCTGCCCGCCTGCGGTTTGCGCAGCAGGAGACGAAACTGAAAGACCTGGAGCAGAAGGTCCATGAAGAAAAAAAACAGCTCAATCGCCGGGTGCGGCGGCAGGAGACGGTGAATCGTCACCTGGAAGCCCGTCTGGAAGCCGGCCGTACTGTCACGCCCTCTGTGCAGAGTCTGGCGGATGAGCAGCGCAGCCTTGGCACTGAAATCGCCAAATCCAATGAGCGGCTGACAAAGAATCGAGACCGCTGTGACAAGACAGGAGCCCAGTTGGATCGTACCCGAAACCGGCTCGACGGGTACGAAAAAAAGCAAGAGAAACTGGAAGGACGAAGAAAGATCTTTGCTCATGACGTGGAACTCGACTCCCTGTTCAATCTGCTGAAAGTGGCGCTGGTCTTCCTCGTTTCCTATGTTCTGCGCGAATACCTGGGCAACGCCGGAATGACTGCATTGACTTTCCTGGAGCGGATGGCCACCCTGCCGGCACGTCAACGGATGACTCCGAATTTTGAGATCATCACCTTTTCCTGGAACCAGCGGGATCCTGAGATGATGGCCTTGCTCAAGGAGTTCAGCAGTGCAATCAACGAGCGGGGCTTACATATGCGCAGCGGCCGAAAACTGAGAGTGGAAGTTGACCCTGAACCGCCGCCGCTTCGGGCACCACACCCATCTCGATGATGGCGCATTTCATAACGTCGAATATGGGGGTGGCCACCGGAAGTCCTGTCTGAGAGGGAATTTGATGAGGCCGGATATCAGCCGAAAAAACCGTATAAACAATTGTATAAAAACTGGTTATAACCGAAAAGGAATTATGGCCAGAAGATTGCTTGATATAGACGTAACAAGCGCGGCGATTATAAGCGCTTGGTTTGGATTCACCCTTTGGGCCGCATACTCTGTTTTTCATTACAATCATGTTTACATTTATGCTGAAAATGGGCTGATTGAAAATATGCAGGCGTGCATACTGGCAATCGCCAGCATTGTTTATCTTGCGGCCGTGTTAGGTAAGATGTCGGAAAAACTGATTATTCTGTTTTGTTCTCTGCTTTGCCTCAGCTTCTTTTTAAGGGAAGTGGATGTTGAGCGTTTTGATATCCCGTATGCGCTGATATTCATTGGAAGCGGCGCAGGCCGAAATACGATCTTGACTGCGGCATTTGTTGCAATATTCATCTATGCCGGATTAAAACATTCCCATTACAAGAAAGCGGCTGTTGAATTTGCTAAATCAAGACCGGGGTGGTTACTGATGGCAGGAGGTGCATTCCTATTGACAGGTTATTTTTTTGAGAAGAACTATGCAATTCTCCATCACCATGTCTTTTTTGAAGAAATAAATGAGCTTTTCGGGTATGTCTTGATTTTATTGTCGTCGATTGCCGCTAAGACCTTTCCTGAAAAATGCTGATGATGATTTTATTTTGGAATTGGCTTTCACATGTTCTACAGATTTTATTGTCACATATAATACAAGTAAATTCAAAATGGCAGAATCTTTCGGAGTGGAAATTATAAAGCCAAAAGAATTTCATCAAATAGGAGAGATACCATGACAGAATTATCAATCAAACTTCCTGATAAATTGCATCAAAAAGTTTGCGAGGTTTCAAGAAAAAACAATATACCAATTGATGAAATCATTGCGGCCTCACTTGCACAAAAGCTTTATCACATTATTCCAGATCCATATCTGGAAGAAAGAGCAAAACATGCAACCGGTCAGGGCTTTTCATTGGTACTTTCGCAGATTCCGGATGTGTCGCCCGAGGATTATGATGAATTATAATTATAACATCTCGTTTCCATAAAAGCGTGTTAATCCAAAAAGTTTAACCCCCCACCGGCGTTTTGCTGCGGAACAAAAAATGGATCAAGGCACAGTTTTAAACGATATCAGACAATTCAAAAAAGCATCGGAATCACTCAATATTCAGGTTGATAAACTGATTTTATACGGCCCTCATGCCGTTGAAAATGGAAAACCGAAAAATCTTTAATTGTGGATTACGCCAAAAACGGTATGTTGTTGAATTGATGAACAATGCAGACGACATCTTTGATCTTTGCACTGCCGGAGTCTGATCTGGCGTTTTTCAGCACATCGCCTGATTCTGAGCCTGGATGATGATCAGGCCGTTTCAGACCGGAAGCCTTATGGATGGAAGAGATTGAGCGACGGTAAAGGGAGAATATGATTTGGAAAATCAGGATATCGACAGCATCAATATTGAGATAATAAAAAATCATTTGATTGAGACTTCATGTGAAGATTTCAAAACGATGAACGACCTGTTCGAAACAGGCTCATATCACTGGGCTTTGTTTGTCGGACACATATCGGTGGAAAAACTGCTCAAGGCGCTGTATGTGAAACTGCATAAAAAACACGCACCCCTCATTCATAATTTGTACAGACTGGCGGAACTGTGTGATACTGAACCGTCTGATGAATACTCCGACTGGCTTGACACCATTACATCATTCAATATAAATTCCCGGTACGATGATTACAAAAAAGAATTTCGCAGTCTATGCACGCGAGAATACACTGAGCTGTGGATCAGTCGGATAAAGGAGCTTCGTGAATGGATAAAAAAGATGCTTTGAAGCTTGCCCGGCAATATGCCTCATTGATAAAGACAAATTTTGACTGCAGTCAGATATTTCTTTTCGGCTCATACACCAAGGAGGCATGGCACGATGAGAGCGACATTGATATTGCCGTGGTTCTGAAGGATTTTGACAATCCGACAGATATGCAGTTGAAATTAATGAGACTGAGACGCAGACTTGACAGCAGGATAGAGCCGCATCCTTTCAGAGAGAAAGATTTCAATGCCTCCAATCCGGTTGTGCATGAAATTTTGAAGCATGGCCTGAGAATCGACACCTTGCCCTGTTGATATAACAGCATCATGATATTTGTCTAATAAAAGGAAAAAAATTATGAAACAAATAAGTGTCAAAGATACACTAAGTCTATCCATTATAAACTTTCAATTACTCCTGAAGCTGAAGAAGATTTAAACGAAACATTCCGATGGTATGAAAGCAGGCGAAAAGGCTTGGGCCATGATCTCCTTCTTCAGGTTGACGTTATACTGCGTTTGTTGCAGCGAGAGCCTTATCTTTTCCCGGAACAGTATAAGCAAGTTCGCCGCTGTTTGATAAACCGCTTTTCATATAAAATTTTATATACTCTGGAAAATTCAAGCATAGTTGTAATTGCAGCAGTGCATAGCGGAAGAAATATTGAAACGAAGTGAATTGATCTTGGTAATATGGCAGGCATGTTAAAAAAGTATACAGATACAGACGATTTCTCTTCCGGTATTCTGAGCGGGAATTTGATGAGGCCTGATATCAGTCGAAAAAACCGTATAAACAATCGTATGAAAACTGGTTATAACCGAGAAGGAATTATGGCCAGAAGATTGCTTGGTGTAGACGTAACAAGCGCGGCGATTATAATCGCTTGGTTTGGATTCACCCTTTGGGCCGCATACTCTGTTTTTCATGACAATAATGTTCATATTTATGCTGAAAATCGGCTGATTGAAAATGTACAGGCATGTATACTGGTAATCGCCAGCATTGTTTATTTTGCGACGGCCGCGTTAGATAAAAGTTCGGAAAAACTGATTATTATGTTTTGTTCTCTGCTTTGCCTCACCTTCTTTTTAAGGGAAGTTGATGTTGAGGATTTTGATATCCCGTATGCGCTGATATTCATTGGAAGCGGCGCAGGCCGAAATACGATCTTGACTGCGGCATTTGTTGCAATATTCATCTATACCGGATTAAAACATACCCATTACAAGAAAGCGGCTGTTGAATTTGCTAAATCAAGACCGGGGTGGTTACTGATGGCAGGAGGTGTATTCCTATTGATAGGTGATTTTTTTGAGAAGAACGATACAATTCTCCATCACAGTGTCTTTTTTGAAGAAATAAATGAGCTTTTCGGGTATGTCTTGATTTTATTGTCGTCGATTGCCGCTAAGACCTTTCCTGAAAAATGCTGATGATGACTTTATTTTGGAACTGGTTTTCACATGTTCAACAGATTAACTGAGACGCAGACTTGACAGCAGGATAGAGCCGCATCCTTAACTCCGGCAAGGAAAATAAGAGACCGTTTTTCGATCCGCATTATTGAACGATAGGGAAAGGTGCTGCAATGAACAGCCAGCCACTAGAAACGCCGAAGATGACCCCGGAAGAATATCTTCAGTTTGAAAGGAATTCAAAAATCAGGCATGAGTACTTTGATGGTGATATCTTTGCCATGACGGGCGGCAGTTTGAATCATAACCGGATTGGCAGAAATATTGTCCGACAGCTTGGAAACCGGCTTGAAGGCTCACCTTGCGAAAATTTTGTCGGAGACATGCGGGTCAAAATCGACAAGCTGGATATGTACACCTATCCTGATATCGTGGTCGTATGCGGAAACATCGAGCTGGAAAAAATGGGGGGACTGGAGACCCTGCTCAATCCCACGGTCATCATGGAGATCCTCTCCGATTCCACCGAGGCATATGACAGGGGAAAGAAGTTTACCCACTATCGGCTCATTCCCTCCCTTCAGGAATATATCCTCATATCCCAGCATTTCTGCAATGTCGAACGGTTTATCCGCGGGGACAACGGTATCTGGCAGATATTGAACCCATGCACAGATATGGATCAGACCGTCAAAATAGAGTCCATCGACTGTGAGCTGCTCCTTTCAGACATCTATTACCGGGTTGAATTTCAAAAATAGTCTTTTTCGCTTTCCTCTGCTTCTCCTTGAAATGATCTTAACGGCCCCGGCAACTCCCAAAAAGAAGGGGATTGGTGAAAGCCGAAAAAATGGCATTGATCCCGAGAAAATGGTAACATAATCTCCTGTGGCAGTGAAAAAAACGGACCCTTCAAACCCATCGAGAGGACATCATGGCAAATTCCCAAAATCAAGGTGAAGCCCACGGCATGTCGAACGAGGAGATGATGCGGCATCTGGGCGGTTCTTTGGACCGGATGCCCAATGAGGTCAGGGTGATTCTCTTCGCGGGCCGAGACGATGATGATAATGTTTTCTCCCAGGTGGCCCGCCAGTCCCTTGAACTCTTTTCCAAGATGAGCAAAAAAGTTCGGGTGGAGGAGTATCCACTGAACCACGAACTTGCCCGAAAATATGGGATCGAAACCGCGCCGACCCTTCTCTTCAACCCGGAGACCTATAATATCCGCTGGCTCGGCGCACCCGCAGGAGAAGAGGGCCGCACCTTCATGGAGATCCTCTTCCTCATCGGCTTCGGCCAGAGCAGCCTGAGCGAACAGTCGATCCGGATGATGGATGACCTGGACGGCCCCAGATCGGTCAAGGTCTTTGTCAGCCCCTCCTGCCCCTACTGCCCCCAGCAGGCGGTCAATGCGGCCCGGGCAATGGTGCAGCGGCCCGACCTCGTCTCTCTGGAACTGATCGACATCCAGGCCAACCCGGACATCGCAGATGATTACGGCGCACACAGCGTCCCCCAGACCTTTGCCGAGGATTTGCTCATCGGCTTGGGGGCCCAGGCCGAAGAGGTCTTTATCCAGTCTCTGCAGAAGCTGGAGGAGCAGCGGATCTTCATCCCCGAGAGTACAGCGGAACTGGTGGAGACGGATCTGCTGATCGTGGGCGGGGGCCCGGCCGGACTGACCGCAGGGATCTACGCCAAGCGGAGCGGCCTGAAGACCGCGCTGGTGGAAAAAGGCGTTCTCGGAGGCCAGGTGGCCACCACCCCGGTGGTGGAGAACTATCCCGGCTTCACCTCTGTGGGCGGAAAGACCCTGGTGGACATCATGGTGCAGCATGCGCTGGAGTACATAGACATCTTTCAGGGGGAGGAGGTGCTTGCGATCGAGCCGGGGCAGCCCATCGCGGTGCAGACGAGCCGGCGCAGATTCAACACCCAGACCCTGCTCATCGCCACCGGCGCGACCCACAAACATCTGGGGATTCCGGGGGAGGATCGTCTTTCAGGCCGCGGGGTGAGCTACTGCAGCACCTGCGACGGCCCCCTGTTCAAGGGGAAGAAAGTGATCATGGTGGGCGGCGGCAACAGCGCGGTGACCGAAGCCCTCTACCTCTACCACATGGGCGTGGACGTGACCCTGGTCCACCGCCGGGACAACCTGAGGGCTCAGGAGTACCTGATCAAGAGCCTCAAAGACAACGGTATTCCGGTACTCTGGAACACCGAAATCAAGGAGATCCTGGGGGAGGAGCGGGTCAAGGCCGTGGCCCTGATCGACAGCAAGACCAAGGAGGAATCGAACCTCCCCATTGACGGGGTCTTTGTCGCGATCGGCTATTCCCCTTCGGTGGAGTTGGCCGAGAAGATCGGCGTGGCCCTCACACCAGAGGGATACATCAAGCGGGACGAGCGCCACCGCACCAACATCCCCGGAATATATTCGGCCGGAGACGTGGAGGGCGGATACAAGCAGATCGTCACGGCCGCAGGCCAGGGGGCTGAGGCCGCGATTAGCATCTTCGAAGACCTCATCAACCCCTACTGGAAGCAGGGGAAGAAATAGTGGCGGGCCCGGATCATTCCTTGTCCGGTTTCACGCGGATAGTGCCTCCCCGGCTTGACCCTTCTGGAAGGATTCTGCTAATGAAAGGGAATGATCCTTGCAGCCATGATCGAAGCGGATAGAGAGAGACGCCGGCGGAAACGGTTTCGGGTCGACTGGAACGCCCGGCTGAAGGCACAATTCCCGAAGGATACCGGGGAGATGACGGTAAAAACGGCCAATTTCTCGGCCATCGGGATCAAGATCCTGGCGGACCGCATCGAGATCGAGGGCCGCCATCTTACCATTGCAAACCCGGTGCCGGCGTTGGAACTGACCCTTTTTACCCCGGAAGGAGTCCTGCGCACCGATGTGGTGATCCGCTGGTATCGCTGGGCCGTTCCGGAGAGCTGCTTTGAGATCGGGCTCGAGTTCATCCGGATCTCGCGGGAGAACCGGGATCTGGCTGAAATCCTGATCCGAACCCTCAAGCGGCAGAAAGCGCCAAGGGATTAGCCCGCACATCAAATTTCCGACTGAAGGAACGATTGCCGAAAAATGGAAAGATCCTCATGATCCGAAAGATCATCTCCCGCGGATGGACCGCGCCCGAACGTGCGGCCCTCCATGTGGCCGAAGAACTCGATATCGAAGCCGAGAAGACCGCCTCCCTTGCAAAGACCGATGCCGACGGCATTCTCCTGATCGCGTGCAGTGATGCCGACGCGAACAGCATCGAAGAGGGGAATCTGCCCTTTCTTTCTCTCCGGATGGATCAGGATACCGCGTTCAATGCCGCCAGAAAGATCAGCACCTGGATCGTGGAACACCGGATCGAGACCCTGCTGATCACGGGCCCCGATGTGGAGAACCGCCGGTATGAAGCCATCGCGGATGTGCTTGGGGCCGCGTTCCGGCTCACTATCACTGAATCGGCCATGCCCGGGGCCCTTGCCATGTTCCGGGGGGATCGGGGGGAGCTGAAAAAGGTCTTCGACATCCCCCGCACCGTTGACGAGGCAGCCAAATCTCTTATCGACCGGCTCACCTTTCAGGAGAAAACCCGGATTGCCAACATGAACGACGAGAAACTGGCGGAACTGCGGGACTCCCTGGGCCGCTATATGATGAACGAGTTCCGGCTCGGCGTCGGCAACATGGACTTGATCCACTCCTGCCGGCAGATCTCGCCGGACCAGGCCCCGGTCTGGGTCATTTTAAAGGCGGTCCGCAAAAAGGTTCAATCGGGAAACTTCCTCAAGGTGGTCAAATAGCCGCTTTCCGCCGGTCATCGATCACCGATCGGATGATGGTGGTCAGATCGGTTCTCGGCTTGAAGCCGATGCATCCGTGGATCTTTTCGATGCAGGGAACCCGGCGCTGCATATCCTCGAAATCCTTCTCAAACGCCTTTTCATACGGGATGGTCTCGATCTCCGACGAGGCCCCGGTCTCCCGAATCACACGCTCCGCAAGATCCCAGATGGTGATCTCCTCTGTCCCCCCCACGTTGAAGACCTGACCCACGGCATCTTCGCTGTCCATCAACTGCTGAAGGGCCCAGACCACATCCTTGACATAGGTGAAGGTGCGGGTCTGCTTTCCGTCCCCATAGACCGTCAGGGGGCTGTTCCGCAGCGCCTGGGAGACGAACCGGGGGATCACCATGCCGTAGGCCCCGGTCTGGCGGGGCCCCACCGTATTGAAAAGCCGGGTGATGATCACCGGCAGCCCCTTGGTTCGATGATAGGCCAGCGCGGTAAACTCATCCATCAGCTTTGAAGCGGCATAGCTCCACCGGGACTTGCTCGAGGGGCCGTAGATGATGTTGTCATCCTCCCGCAGGGGCGCGTGGAGATGCTTGCCGTAGACCTCGGACGAGGAGGCGATGAGCACCTTCTTTTTGAACTTGGCGCACATCTCCAGCACCTTTTCGGTCCCCTGGATGTTGACCTTGATGGAGACCAGCGGGTTCTCCAGAATGTAGCGGACCCCTACGGCCGCGGCCAGATGAAAGACCACATCGCAGATCCCGGTCAGCTCCAGCATTGCATCCTGATTCAAAATCGAGTCGATAGTGGCAAAAAAGCGTCCTTTATAGGCCGTATTCTCCTGAAGCGGCTTGATGTTCTTCAAAGATCCCGTAGAGAGATCGTCGATGATATAGACCTCGTCCCCCCGTTCCAGACAGGCCTGTGCAAGATGGGAACCGATGAATCCCGCACCGCCCGTTATCAATACCCTCATATCTGCATATGCTCCCCTGTATCGTTGCCGGCTTTCTTCTGCAATTCTTTTTGGAAGATCCGAAACCGGCCATAATTATTTTATCCGATAATATCTCTTATATGATAAGATGGCTGAGCGCAACCCAAAGCTGACCTGAAGATGATGAAAAGCTGACCCAAGCCTGTAATTGGTCCATGCGGAAAAGGAGAGGAACCATGAAGAAGCTGGGCGAACTGCTCTTGACCAGAGAACCCTTTTCGGAGATCGTGATGGGCAACACCGCGCTGGTTCGGGCCATGATCGAGGCCGGAACCCGGGTGGTCGCCTCCTATCCCGGCTCCCCCACACCGGAGATCGCGGCCGCGATCCGTTCCATTCCAAAGGAGAAGCGGCCATTCTATTTTGAATTCTCCACAAACGAGAAGGTGGCGACCGAACTCTGCTACGGCGCGGCCGTCAACGGCCATCTCTCCACGGTCTTTTTCAAGAGCGTGGGGCTGAATGTCGCAGCCGACACCTTTGTGCAACTGGGGCTGATGAACATCATCGGCGGCATGGTGGTGGTCCTTGGAGACGATCCGGGCGTGAACTCCTCCCAGAACGAGCAGGACAACCGCCACTACGCCCGCCTCTCCTACACGCCGGTTCTCGAGCCGGCCGATCCGGCCGAGGTCTACACCTTCTACAAGGCCGCGGCCCGACTCTCCCAGGAGAAGCACATGCCGGTGATTCTGCGCCTCACCACCCATGTCTGCCACGCGAAACAGCGGGTGGAATTCGACCGGTGGAGCCAGGAGCCGCCGGACAACACCCCCAAGTTCGATCCGGACAACGGCCCCTATATCCCCATTGCAAAGGCCGTCTTTCCCCTGAAGCGCAGGGCCCTGCAGCGGCTGGAAGAGGTTCGGAAATGGGCCGACGAGAGCCTGCTGAACCGTCTGACGGACAACGGCAACAAATCCCGGGGGATCATCACCGCAGGTCTTCCGTTCCTGTCGCTCATGGAGAGCCTCCGGGAGGTCTGCGGAGAGAAACCGAATATCCTGAAGCTCGGGGTTGTCCATCCCATCCCCAAGGAGACCATCGAGAACTTTCTGGCCGATCACCAGGAGGTGAAGATTTTAGAGGAGCTGGACGATTTTCTGGAAAAGGAGATCAAGTCCATGGCCTATGATGAGGGGCTCGATGTCCGGATCATCGGCAAGACCGACCCCGAGGACTGGCTCGAAGAGTACACTCCGGACAAGGTCTATGCGGTAATGCAGCGGACCTGGCCCGAACTGCTGGCCCCCAGATCCCCGGATGCCAAGGGAAAATCGGAAGTCTCCCCGAGACCGGCCCAGCTCTGCCCCGGATGCGGCCACAGAAGCGCATTCTACGCGATCAAAAAGGCGCTTGCGGAAACCGATATCACCGTTGCCGACATCGGCTGCCACACCCTTGGATTCCTGCCGCCCTATGAGATGGGCCAGCTCCTCATGTGCATGGGCGCATCTCCGGGCATGGCCGCGGGCCTCTCTCTCTTCAACGACAGCCGGCGGGTGGTGGCCTTTCTGGGGGATTCCACCTTTTTCCATGCGGGCCTTCCCGGCATCATCAACAGCGTCTTCAACCGGCACAATTTCACCCTGATCCTGATGGAGAACGGCACTACCGCGATGACGGGCCACCAGCCCCACGCGGCATCGGGAAGCAATTTCAACGGCCCGGCCGAAAAGATCCCGGTCCGGCAGGTCCTCGAAGGGCTCGGCGTCCGGCACATCTTCGAGGTCGATACCTACCAGCAGGCCAAGCTGACCGGGATGGTCAAAGAGGCCGTGGAGACCGACGGCTTTTCGGTCGTCATCGCCCGCCACCCCTGCATGCTCAAGTTCATGCGTGAGCAGCGGAAAAAGCCGGGCTACAAATCCCGGCAGGTGGATATCGATCAGGAAAAGTGCCGCCGAATTCAGGAATGCATCGCCGAATTCGGCTGTCCCACCTTCACCCAGTACCCGGACGGCCGCATCGAAGTCAACCCGGATCTCTGCATCGGAGACGGCTCCTGCATCCGGACCTGTCCTGCGGAGGCCATCGGTATACCCCATATCGCGGAAGAACCAGTTGAAGGATAAAATGTTATCGGTATCCTTGACATCGACGCAGCGCTTTTTCAAAAGGGGGAGAACATGGAAATTTTCAGCATCTATCTGACCGGCGTCGGGGGCCAGGGCATCGGCCTGTTGAGCGAAGTCCTATTAAGAGCGGCCGACCATGCGGGCCATCAAGTCAAAGGCGTCGACACCCACGGCCTTGCCCAGAGAGGCGGCATCGTCGTCTCCCGCATCCGGTTCGGAAAAGCGGTCTACTCGCCGCTGACCGGGGGCCGGAGCGCGGACCTCGGCATCTCCCTGGAGCGCCACGAAGCCCTCCGAAGCCTCCAGACCGCAGTAAAAGAGGGCGGAACCATGATCTACTACGACGCGGTCTGGCAGCCCCTTGGGGTGCGCCTCGGAGCCGGCGGCTGCGCAGATGAAGCCATAATCGAAGCGGAAGGAAAATCCAGAGAGATCCGGGTTATCCGGGTCCTCAACCCCGCGGTGAAGGACCCCCGAATGCAGAACATGGCCCTCCTGGGAGAAATCGACCGAAACAACCTCCTGCCCGAGATCGAAACCGAACACATCAAAGAAGCCATGACCGACCTCATGGAGGGAGAAATGCTGGAAAAGAACCTGCGCCTCTTCTCCACCGGAAAACCATGAAGCGCTTAGGCGATTTTCTGAAATCAAAATCTCCTCTTAAAAAGGACGAAGTGGACAGTATGGAAAGAGTGGAGGCTGAAGACCCCAAGACCTTTTGCCGGGATCTTCATTTCCAAAATTCACCTTGAACTGCGTCCTTGAGGTCCCTTTCGTCCTTTGGGTCCTTTTTAAGCCTCTAAAACCGAAACTCCCCATCATCATAAATGACCACCCGCTCCCCCGAAGAAAGGGCAGCCATCACCCGCTTAGACTCGGTATTGACCAGATCCCAGTGCAGCGCGGAATCATTGAACCCCAGCCCCTCTTTGGCCGCCTTGGTCAAGGATTCGGGGGGGCCGTCAAAACTGTTCGAATAGGAGGAGCCCACCGCCAGATGGCAGTTCCCATGCTCTCCGCCGTAGTTCTCATCAAAGAGGGTGTTGGCCATGAACCGGTCGATCCGGGAGAAGCGCCGGTCCGTCAATGAAAACTCTCCCACCCGGTTTGCCCCAGTATCCATTGAAAGCTGCTTTTTAACGAAATCCTCCCCCTGTTCCGCAGAGATCTCCACTGCAATCCCTTCCTTGAAAGTCAGCGAGACCCCCTCCACAAAATTCCCGCTCCGAAAAGAGGGCTGGTTCGCATAATACCGCCCCTCGGTCCCCCGCCAGTCCGGAGACAAAAAGATCTCAAAACTCGGGATATTGTGCCCGGACAGCCCGATCCAGCGCCGCTGCTTTCCCGGCTTCACCGTCAGATCGATCCGGTCCGATTCCACATGGAGCGACTCGATCTCCAGGCCATTGAGCCACTCTTTGATCCGAACAGCCTCCCCGTAGATCTTCTCCCACGCACCCACCGGATTCTCCTCATCGAGAAAACAGGCCTTACGGATCTGCTCTGTATATTCCCCGATGGAGAGATCTGCATGTTTTGCCAGCTCCGGCGTCGGATACGCGCACAATGTCCAGCCGAAAATCCTCTTCTCCTCCCTCTCCGTCAGAATATCCCGCAGATGCTTCCGGGCCACGGCCGCCTTCCCGATCCGCTTCGGGTCGATCTCGCTCAAATGGGTAATTGAATCGGGCGAATAGAGATAGATGCTCCCGTTGGCCCGGCTGTACAACTCCTGATCCCCCGGGGCCTGGAAAACGATCTGATCATCATTTGAGAGCTGATAGAAGCTCTTCTCCATGGCCGGCGTCAGCGTCATCCGCTGGATCGGATTGACGCCCATCTCCAGCAGCTTCTCATAGAGAACCTCGGCCAGGCGGATCGCGGGCCGGTCATACCGAAGCAGGACGATATCGTTATCTGCAAAGGGGCTTGTCCGGGAGATCTTCATGGCCCAGATCAGCACCTCTGCATATCCGCGCAGTTGTTTTTCCGTAAACATCAATAAGCTCCTTATTCTGCCGACCTTCTCCGGGATCGGGTCAGTGGTGGTGATCTTCCTCTTTCAAAAAGAGGCGGTGGTACTCATCCTCGGTCAAATGGTTTTTGAGCAGGCGGCTGATCATCTCGAAGACCTCCTCCAGCTCCTCGTCCTTCATTCGGCCGATGATCGCCGCCATCAGCGCATCGTCTGCAAACTTCTGCAGATAATGGATCACGGTCTTCTCATCGGTCTCCCGGTTGAAGCCGAATCCCACCAGACCGTCGTAGGTCTCAACAAAGTCATGGGTATGTGTTGCCATTTTCTCTTTTCAAATCTGTTAAAGGTGGTATGAAAGTAGTGTCCGATCCGCTATCGTTGTTGCGGATGGGATGAATTTTAATGTTATCGGAAACCGATGGGGAGGTCAACAGCCGCGTATGAGGAGTTGGAACTACCTGACGACGCCTGACCGCATCTCGCTGCGGTACGGTCTCTTCCGGCCGGAAAAGGAGAACCGCCGCGGCACGGTGGTGCTGCTGGGGGGCCGGTTCGAGTTCATGGAAAAATATATCGAGACCGCCGAAGAATTGAACGAACGGGGATTTACGGTCTTCACCTTTGACTGGCGGGGGCAGGGGCTCTCTTCCCGAATGCTCCCATTTCGCCATCGGGGGTATGTGGCCGACTATGCCGATTATATTCGGGATCTGGAATTCTTCATGGATACGGTTGTGCCTCGCGGGAAAGATGAACCGCGCCTCTTTCTGGCCCACTCCATGGGCGCACACATTGTTCTGCGTTATCTCCATCATCATCCGGACAGGGCCGACGGAGCAGTGCTCGTCTCTCCCATGATCGATGTCAGAACCGATCCTTTCCCGAAATGGCTTGCGAGGCTGCTGGCAAAGACCGGGGTCCGGTACGGATTTGAGAGCGCGTATGTGCCGGGGGGGACCGATTACATCCTCTTGGACGAGCGGTATCGCGGCAATCGGCTCACTTCCGATTATGAACGATTTTCAGCGGTGAAACGAGAAGTGGTGAAGAATCCCGCGCTGGCACTGGGCGGCGTCACTTACAGCTGGCTCGACGCCACCTTCCGCTCTGTGGATATCCTGACCGCGCCCGGATATCTGGAAGGGATTTCTTTGCCGGTGCTGATGGTGACCGCTGGCCGGGACCGGGTGGTGAGTCGCGAAGCCCAGGAAAAGGTCTGCCGAAATCTGAGAAACTGCCGCATCCGGACCATCCCCGAAGCCCTCCACGAGATTCTGATGGAAAGGGATCGGCTCCGGGCTCAATTCTGGCGCTGTTTTGATGATTTTACAGCGGAAAAGAACGTGATGTTCCCCAGACAGGGCTGAGTGGAAGAGATCAGTCCGGATCGAGAAAATCCTGCAGATTGATCACATTGCCTCCTTCTGAAGTGCCTTTGATCTCGGTTCGGTTTCGGGTCAGCTTTGACTTTCGCAGATCCTGGATCATCTCCTGCACCTTGGGATTCTCGTCGATGAGCTGCTGAATCTTCTCCGCGACCTTCTGCCACTCCCTTTCCAGCCCATCCGAGTGAAAGGTGAACCCCGCAAGATCGGCCAGCAGCTCTCCCACCGCGATGAGCATTCCGTGGTGGGTGATGTTCTCCAGATAGAAGGGGCAGTGGCACCAGAGGCTGATGCACCCGAAGCCGTCACGGACGCCCTCGGACTGGATCACCGAATGGATCGCAGTGGGCCCTTCGTAATAGATGGGCAGCACATCATTGGCTTTCAGCCGGTCCGAAAGGGCATCATTCGATGCAACAAAAGAGATGAGCCGGTCTGTATGGAGCACATTGTCGAGCATGCTGCCCAGGGTGATGATATGCGTCACTCCCAGCCGTCGGCAGAGGGAGAGAATGGCCGCGGTAAAGCCGTACCAGCGAAGATTCGGCTCATCAGCCTGTAGAATGACAAGATCCCGCTCCTCTCCCGGCCCTTTCACTGCATAGAAGTTTCCGCCGGGGGGCTTGAGCCGCTTGAGACTCCCCGCATCGATTTTGATATGGGGCCGCGCGCCGTCATACCGGTAATATTCATCCGGATCGATCCGGGCAAAGGGCGCGGCCTGCATCTGGCGCGCCAGATAGCCGGCCATACCGTTGGAGACATCGAGCGCGTTGCCCCATCCATTGAAACCCGCGATCAGCCACGGCGCATCCAGCTCCGGGAGATGATCAATCTCTATGCCATGTTCCTTCACCATCTGACGGATCTCATAAAGGATCTCACTTCCGTTTCCATTGAATATTGAAATTGAATAGACTTGATTCGATGCATCGAATGCGCGTACAATCGATGAAGAATCGTATCAAAACCGGATCATGAGTGTCAAAATAAAAGTATCAGGAGGTGCAGGTGGACTCATTTGAAGATTTCAATCGATCCCTTACCGAAGAGGTTTTAAATGATATGGCCGAATCCTTTTTCGGCGCAAGAAAGCAGGTGGATGATTTTACGGAACTGCTGGAGCATCTGGCGGAGAAGTGCCGGGAAAAGGGGAGGGAGGTCGCGTCCGCGGCCGGGTTTCTCAATTACCTGCTGCTGGACCGGAAAGGTACAGAGGCATTCTACGGGGAGCTTTCCGTGGAAGCGGCAGCCGCAGAACCCCTCATTGCAACCGAGCCCTCAAAATCCCCTCTGCCCAATCCGCCGCCATCGGCCTTTACAAGAAAGGGGACATTTATTCAGATGGTGGAAGCTGTCTATTCCCAGCTTTATGCAAATACGGACGAATACCTTCACGGAAGAGCGGATGTGGACCCCTCGGACAAAAGCCTAGAGTCGATTCCGGCAAGCTATGGCCTGATCAAAAATATGGTGATGCTGATCAACGAGGAGATCCGGAAGGTCAACAAAAACATGGAGCCCGGCGAGGTGATGCGGTTTGTCCGCGGATTCGATCCCGAGACCCGGGGGAAGGGCAGGATCACCGGGGGACTCTTCTCCGATTACAGCCAAGGGATGAATCAGCGGCTGGCCTATCAACCGATCGAATTTGAGTCCTTTGAACTGACGCCCTATCCGGAGCTTCCCAAGCCCGAAAAGGTTCAATCGAGCCTTCGAAGCTTCTGCAAAAGCTATTATGGGGAGAACAAGGATAGGATTGGAGAGCGGGTTCGGTATTTGAAGGAGCGGTATCGGTCAGCCTGAATTTCTCATAATTGAATTTGCTCAGGAGGTTTCCAAAGCTAACGATAATGCCCTTTGATAGAGCTTTTCATCCATACGGAAACCGCTGATCGACAAAGCTTCAAGAAGCGGTTTTACTGATGGAATTAAGCCCCGTTTTTTGGCCAACACCAGGCAACCGAGGGTTCCAATGGTATTGATCTTTCGAATTTCGGCGATCCGTCTGCCTTTAGCCTCATCGATCAGCAAGAGATCTGCATCAGTTTCAAAAACCAAAACAATGGCTTCACTCTCGCCGGCATCCAGCTTTTCTCTGTATATTTCGACGATTGTGCGGTTCCTGACACTCATTGATTTGATCCAATCTGCGGCTGCTACTTTCGCAGCACCAGGAAGATAATCTCCAGCTTTGACAACTTCTTCAAGAACCGCACCAGGAATGATGATATTACCAAAGAGATCTTTCAGCAGTTCGATTTTTTGAATTCGGCCCAGTGCAATCAGTGGACTGGCATCGGAAACGACGATCATTCGGATTGTTTCTCCAGCATCTGCTCAACTGAAAGAATCTGGTGGGAGAGTTCGTCCGGAGATTCTGTAAAGTAGGCGATCTCTTTTTTGGCCAGAAGTCGAATAAAGTCCATCCGACCCTTGCCGAGAAGTTCTGCTCCTTTGCCCAAGGAGATCATCCGGGATTCGACAAGTTCAAGGATAATCAGCTCTTTTAACCTATTTTCGAGCTGGTTTTCCGGAACATCCAGCGCTCCGAGCAGATTCCGGGGAAATTCCAGTTGAACGGTTACGGTTTCCATTTCTATAAGCTCCTTGCTCTGCTTTATCGGATTGCACCTGCCGAAAATGATACGGGGAATTGAATTGGTTGTCGGAAATATGCCCCCGCATCATTCCCATTGATCCAGTTGAGCCATCCGCCCGATGGTCCGCTTCAGCCGCTCTTCCCACGGAAGCGCACGGACTCCGAAATGCTGTTCGATCCGGCTGCAGTCCATTGCCGAATATGGGGGCCGTTTTGCCGGCGTCGGATAATCGCTTGCCGGAATAGGATGGACGGATTTGACCCGAATCGAAAGGTATTCACCGGCATATCCGATGCTTTTTTGCGCAAATTCGTGCCATGTAGTGACGCCGGCCCCGCAGTAATGATATGTCCCCCACTGAATGGAATCGCCCTTTTCGATCTTCTGCGCCATCTTCAGCAGAGCCCCGGCAAGATCCTCCGCACTGGTGGGACAACCCTGCTGATCCGCCACCACCCTAAGTTCCTCCCGTTCCCGGGCCAGCCGGATCATGGTCTTGACGAAGTTGGCCCCCCATACGCCGTAGAGCCATGCAGTGCGCACGATCAGATGGCTGTCGAGCCGGTTTCGGACTTCGGCCTCTCCGTCCGCCTTGCTCCTTCCGTAGACGCCGATGGGAGAGATCGGATCGGTCTCGGTGTAGGGGGCTCCCTTCTCTCCGTCAAAGACAAAATCTGTGGAGACATGGATCAGCGGGATCTCTGCCCCATTGCAGGCATCGGCCAAAATGGCCGGCCCGTCCCGGTTGACGGCAAAGGCCGCATCAATCTCGGTTTCGGCACGATCCACCGCGGTGTAGGCCGCACCGTTTATCACCATATCGGGCCGGGACTTTTCCATAAACGCGGCGACATTACCGGCGTCCGTAATGTCGATCCGGTCGATGTCTGCAGCGTCAATTTCAAAGCCGAGCGCCGGCCCCTGTTGAACCAGCTCCCGCCCCAACTGGCCGTATGCTCCGATTACGAGGATTTTCATACTTTTTTCTCCGGTGCAAAGAGCCTTTCCCCCGAAAGATCGGCCAGGGGGGGAAGAATTTTATCCTTTTCGGAAATGATGGGATCTTTTACCGGCCACTCGATGCCGATCTCCGGATCGGACCAGAGAATCCCGCCCTCATCCTCGGGCGCGTAGAAGTCGCTGCACTTGTAGAGAAAGTGCGCGGTCTCGCTCAAGACGCAGAAGCCGTGGGCAAAACCTTCCGGAACATAGAACTGGCGGTGGTTCTCTCCGCTCAGATGCACCCCGGCCCATTTCCCGAAGGTGGGGGAGCCGGGGCGTATGTCAACGGCCACATCGAAGACCTCGCCGGTGAGGGCCATGACCAGCTTTGCCTGGGGCCTGCGCACCTGAAAGTGAAGGCCCCGCAGAGTCCCCTTTACGGAAAAGGAGAGATTGTCCTGGACAAATTCCCGTTGAATTCCCGCATCCCGGTACCGATTCCGGTGATGGGTCTCCATGAAAAAGCCCCGCGAGTCTCCGAAGACCTTCGGCTCAATGATCAGCGCCCCTTCGATTTCGGTGGGAAGGATCTTCATTCGGGAATCCTCTTGTAGGTGAGCAGGTCCAAAAGATACTGGCCATAGCTGTTCTTGGCCAGGGGTCTGGCCAGAGCTTCCAGTTGGGCATCGTCGATGTACTTCATCCGATAGGCGATCTCCTCCACACATGCGATCTTCAACCCCTGTCTCGCCTCGATGGTCTCGATAAAGCGGCCCGCCTGGATCAGGGTCTCGTGGGTTCCGGTGTCGAGCCATGCGGTTCCCCGGCCCAGCCGCTCCACCTGGAGAGCCTCCATCTCCAGGTAGACCATGTTGACATCGGTGATCTCCAGCTCTCCTCTGGGAGAGGGCTTCAGATCGGCCGCAATGTCCAGCACACGGTTGTCGTAGAAATAGAGGCCCGTCACCGCATAGTTGGTGGAGGGGTTTTCCGGCTTCTCCACGATCTCCACCGCTTTGCCCGCATCATCGAAACGGACCACGCCGTACCGCTGGGGATCTTTGACCCAGTAGCCGAAGACCGTCGCGCCCGATTCCCGGGTTCGGGCATTCTTTAGTTGGCCCGAAAAGCCGTACCCGTAGAAGATGTTGTCCCCCAAAATCAGGCAGACATTTCCGTCCCCAACAAAATCCCTGCCGATGACAAATGCTTGGGCCAATCCCTCGGGCCGGGGCTGCTCCGCATAGGCAAAGGAGACGCCCCACTGGGTTCCGTCCCCCAGAAGCTGCTTGAAGAGGGGCAGGTCATGGGGGGTGGAGATGATCAGGATATCCCGGATGCCCGCGAGCATGAGCACCGAAAGGGGATAGTAGATCATCGGCTTGTCATAGACCGGCAGGAGCTGCTTGCTCACCACCTTTGTGACCGGATAGAGCCGGGTTCCCGATCCCCCGGCGAGGATGATGCCTTTCATGGTTTCTCCTGTGTTCGATATCGCTTTCGTTTTTTCAAAGCCCTCCTTTCTACCGGTAAGATAGATTTTTTTCAAGAGGTTTCTGCACAATCAGAAACCCGCAGCCCCGATAAAGCATCCGCCGCCTCCGCCTCCGCCGTTCCCATCATCCGGCACAACAACGTCATCATCTCCATTGTCCGGCACGTCGGGTTCATCCGGCAAGGCCTCCCTACGGTAGACCACACCGAAATCCGCGTTAGTGAGATACAGGGAAGGTTCGCCGGCAGGGGTGATCCGATCCCCGGCCAATGGTTGCAGCCAGATATTGAAACCGGTGGGAATGGTCGGGTTTCGCTGGGAATAGATGATGCCGGAATCATCGGCCATATAAAAGGGCGTTCCCCAGTCCCCAGAAACTTCTGTAATCGTGTGTGTGGTGTTTTTGATCATGTTCTGGGCATAGATGGTGGAACCGGTGATGTTGGGATCGAATGCATCATAGGTGATGAAGTTGTCGTTGGTCTGGCTCAGGGCTGGAAAGCCGATGTCGAGTTTTCCGGTGGGCGGCATCAGCACAAGGGTCTGTCCGTTGGTCAGATCGATGGCATAGATGCTCCAGGCGTCGTATTTGGCCCCATCTAAAAGTTCGATCCGGTTGAGGGCATCATAGACGATATACCGGTTGTCCGAGGTGAAGGTCATGGCATCGGCCCGGATGATGGTGTTGGTAGAGACGCCGTCGAACGCGGGAGCTACCAGTTCATATGTGACATCATTGTCGCTGTCGGTGTCGATCACCGTAATGGAATCTCCGGGCATTCCGGTTTCATCCAGGAAGACGAACCCGTAGAACCGGCCGTCCGGCGACATGGCCACGGAGCTGACTAGCCCCTCATATCCGAGACACTCCTCGGTTCCGGCTCCGTCCGTCAGGATCAGGCACATATCGTTGAACTTGTTCACAAATGCGGCAAAGCCGCCATCTTCTCTCACCGAAGCCCTTGCCGGGGAGACCGGGAAATGGGAGAGGCGAACCCCGGCCGCCGGATCACCTGACTGGCGCCGTCCCAGATAATGGTCCCCTTGTCCCTCGTCGTAATAGACAAAGAGGATGGCATCGGGCCCCGAAGGCGGGGGAATGTATTCGGTCTCATCGGGGTTCGGGGTCGGTTCCGCATCGGTGATCTCCACCGCATCGAACGCGGCCGCGGTTCGGATGGCCTGGGCAGATCCCTGGCCGAAGAGTTCCTCTGCAGAAACGATGCAGGCGAGCCGGGCGTCGATAAAGCGGGAGCTGGAGACGAGATGGTAGGCCAGCGCCCGGTAGAAGATCCTTTCGGCATCCCGCATTCCGATCGCGCCGTCCATGCCCTGGGCCAGCAGATAGAAGGCATGGGTGATGATGGTGGCGTTTAGATGCACCCCGCCGTAATCCTGATAGGTGTTGATGTACTCGCTCATCCTGGAAGGGTAGGGCCGGCCGATTCCGGTATCCTGGGAAGCGGGGTCTGAAAGGCTCCGGATCTGTTCCGGCAGACGGGTTCCCAGCACCCAGTCCGTGGAACCGTTGGTCCTGGCCTCGGTCATCTCTCCGAAGATATCGGAAAAGGCCTCGTTGAGCGCGCCCGACTGGTTCTGGTAGATCAGGTTGGCCGTTGCGGTGGTCACGCCGTGGGCCAGTTCGTGGGCCACCACATCCAGGGCCGCGGCAAATGGCTGCGCATCCCCGAAGATCATCATATCGGCCCAGGCCGCATTGGCAAAGTTCTGCCCCACCCGGACGATCGCGATGATGGAGCCGCCCTGGCCGTCAATGGAATCCCGATTGTGGCGTTCCAGAAAGTAGTCGTAGGATTCCGATATATTGCGGGCCGCGCTCACCGCATCGGGCAGCCAGTTCTCGTTTGTGCTTCCGGAGGTGACATGGGTGATGTGGGAGAGATACTGCACATCGCTGGTGGGGGGCTGATTCTCCGCATCGAGGATGATGATGCCGCCGCGGGTTTCATCCGGGTTTGGCGGGGCCGATGCGGCCGGGTCATACATGGGCTTTGCGGTGTTGACCATATAGTATTCGCCCTCGGCCTGCCAGAGTTCGATGTTCCGGCGGACGCCGAGAAGATCGACCCCTGATCCGCTTGCCGAAGCATCCGGAACCCGGTTGTACGCGGTGAGAATGGCTCCGCTCACCGCATCCACCACCACCACCCATTTTTCGGTGAGGGAGAGGGTCAGCTCCGTCTTCCATGCCAGTTGTGGTCGTCTTTCCATGTCCGCATAGAAGATCAGTTCCGGAGCAACAACTGCTGCGCCATCGCCCCCGGAAACATGCTCCCTTGCCCGGGCTTCAGCATCTTCCGCGGTCAGCTCCGGATGCAGGGCCGCCTTTTTCGGGGTTGGAACGAAAGCGCCGTTTAAGAGATAGGGGTTGCCCGTCGGATCGAGGTGAACTATCAGCTCCGCCGGCCAGACCGGGATATTGAAATAACGCTGGGCGTATCGGAGATGGGTGTATCCTATGTTATCCTGCAATTTCGATTCCAGCAGCAATTCCTCGTCCGGATCGATCAGGTTGAGCAGTGCCCTGTGGCTTCTGAGAAAGTCTCTGGCAATCTCCTCTTCGGATTGAGCGGTCATGCGGGTCCCCCGGCTCGGAGAAGTGACCCGGATCTGCATGGGGGTTTGGGTTTTGGGCCGGATGCGCACTTCCTGGGCCGGAAGGGATCTCGGGGCCTGTCTTCCGGAAGGATCGGATCTTGCGGAAAGCGACTCTGGCGTCTCGGAAGCATCGGCTTTTTCGGAAATCTGCTCCAGCGTTTTCTTCAGCCGCTGTTCGATCTCCTTTGGCCCGGTCTTTGCAAATGCTGCTGCCGGGGCTCCGGATAAGAGTCTGAAGAGAAGAAGAATGGTGAAGGAAGCGATGATCGGCAACCAAGTTCTTTTCATGAGAGGCCTCCTTTATTCAATAGGGGGAATTGAGGGTTGAGAATTGCTCGTCTGTACCGTGGAATAGCGGTTGAGAATACCGCCTGTCCGGGCATCGATAAAGTAGTTCCAGCCTTCGGTAAGGCTCGGCCGGATGCGGACCCGGTAGGCCAGACAGGGGCCGCGGCCGGGAGATTCGGGATAGATCATCAATTCCGTTTCGCACCCGGTGCAGGTCCCTTTGCCCAGGTGCAGCGCGGCCCGGTTCATGGCATCCAGGGGCGTTAGTGCCGGCTCGGTTTCGATCTCCGTCGGCGTCGGGATGTATTGCCCCTCCATCAGATAGACCTGATTGGCCGGATTGAGATGGACGATCATCTCGGCCCCCCAGACCGGAATCCCTTCATATCGCTGCCGAACGCGGACATGGGTCATGCCGAGTTCATCGGTCTGTACCGAAGAGAGGCGAAGCTCATCTGCGGGATTTTTCAGTTTCAGTTGATCTGCATAGTGGCGGACAAAGGCCATAGCGATCCCGCCATCCGCATTCTCCTGCTGAAGTTGAAGAAATTCCGGATCATTCTCCAACGGGCCCGTCAGGTTTTCCCCCTGCCAATAGGTAAGGGTTCCGTCCTCCGCATACTGCTTTGTTCCCTCCATATCCTGCTCCGTCCCTGCTGCTATAGAGGCTTGTGCAGGCAATTCCCTTTCGGCCTCCGGATAGGCGGTCACAGGAATTTCCTGCTTTTCGAGCAACATGCAGGATGTGGAAAACAGGATCATTCCGATTGCCATTGCCATCATGCCGCTTTCCTGTTTCATCTTTTGCCCCCTTTTGTCGTTCCATTCCATCAGAAGCCGTTCCCGGCAAAAGCTTTTTTTACCCTCATTGCGAAGCTGCGAGGAGATCTCCATATGATCTGTGAATATAGCAGGATTTTTCTTTGAAAAAAACTCCTTTTGCAGGCATCGGGAGAGGAGCTGAATGGATGTAGAGAATTCCTACATGGGTGTCGAATTCTGCTACATTGAGTTAAGGCTATGTTATATCAATATAAATAGATCAAAAGGGACTTCACGTCGCATAAGGATTGTTGGATTCTTCAACATCTGCAATGGATTCTGCCACAGGAGCCCTATCGATCTGCTATGAATAATGATTAATAGAATCAGATAGATGAAAAAATAACAACCGCTTTTAAAAGGTATGGCACAGCCCTTGCTCTTATAAATCTGCAACAAAGCATGAGAAACGAGTGAAAACTTTTCAATTTAATGATAAATGAAACAGGAGGAAAGAGAGATGACAACCAAAGAGAACAAGAAAAGCCATGTAGGATTCGGTTCGACCTATCGCAAGGGTGCGCATCGGGATCTGGGGCAGGGGCAGGAGATCGGCGCGGTCTTCGGCGGACAGGTCTGGATGGTTCGGCCCGATCAGCAGGCCAAAACTGACAACCCCTGCATCTGGATGCAGGCGGGGCTGGCCAGATTCAAGAACTGCAACAATTATTATGACTGCAACACCTGCAAATACGATCACGGGATGCTGCGGAAGGCGGCCGAAGGAAAGCAGTTGACCTGGCAGGATTCGCTGCGGATGCGGCCCTCAATGCACCGGGTCTGCCGCCACAGCCTCACCAACCGGATCGAAAACCGGATCTGCGCATACAACTACGAGTGCGGACACTGCGACTTCGACCAGTATTTCGAAGATGTCCTGTCCCCGAATACCCGGAGCGTCCCCTTCGAGGTCCATCAGGTCAAGGGCTTTGCGGTTCCCGTGGACTATCACTTCCACAATGGCCACACCTGGGCCCGGATCGAAAGCGGCGGATACATCCGCATAGGCATCGACGATTTCACCCAGAAGGTCTTTGGAAAGGCCGACGCGCTCGATCTTCCGCTGATGGGCAAGGAACTCGATCCGGACCGCGTGGGCTGGGGAATGCGGCGCAAGGACAATCTGGCAGATGTGCTCTCTCCGGTGGGTGGTGTGATCACCGATGTCAACCAGAAGATGAGAGAGAATCCGCAGATTGCAAATGAAGATCCCTACGGCGACGGATGGCTCTTTCTGATCCGCACCGGCGACATCAAAAAGTCGGTCAAGGCGCTGATGAGCGAAGGCACGAGCATCAACTGGATGAATGAGGAGGTGGGGCAGCTCGAGCAGATGATCGAAGAGGTGGCCGGACCCCTGGCCGCAGACGGCGGTCTGCTGCAGACCGACATCTACGGCAACCTGCCCGAACTCGGATGGCAGAACCTGACCAAGCGGTTCCTCAAGACCTGATTCAATGGATAAAGATGAACCGGGGCCTGCGGAGAGATCAAAAAGCCCTTTCCGCAGGTCCTGCCATTTTCAGGATTTTTGGCAAAAGCTTTGTAACAGGGCTTGAGAGTGCGCAATTGAATTTGCTCATTCCATTCACGGAGTCGAAAATGGATGCAAAACAAAAGATAAATGGTTTCACAGGGTTCAGCCCCTGTCTCTGGATGCAGGCGGGGGTGGTTCGGAAGAAGGAATGCCGAATCGACTACGAATGCCCGGCCTGCCGGTTCGACCGGGTGATGCGGAAGACGGCCGGAGAGAACCGCAACACGCGGTTGGTAGGAAGGGTTCCCGAAGGAAACCGGGGCGCGATCCTCTTCTGGAAGGAGCGGATGCGCAAGCTTCCGGCCTGGCAGCGCCCCTGCATCCACCACATGAAGGGCCGGATCGACTTCAGGGCCTGCACCCAGAGCTACCGCTGCCGGGACTGCGATTTTGACCAGTACTTTAAGGATCAGTATGCGGTGCATACGGTGGTTCGGCCCGTGGATGTGCTGGATATTGAGGGATTTAAAATTCCCCAGGGCTACTATTTTCACCGGGGACATACATGGCTGAAGATGGAGGAGGGCGGAACGGTCCGGGTCGGTATCGATGATTTTGCCCTGCGGTTGCTGGGGCCTCCCGACGCAATCGAGGCGCCGCTCATGGGGAAGCCGATCCGACAGGACCAGCCCCATATCCTTCTGCGCCGCGGGGAGAAGCGAGCCGCACTGCTCTCTCCGGTCAGCGGCGTGGTGACCGATATCAATCCCGCGCTCCGGGAGACGGGCGGTCTTGCCAACAAAGCCCCTTATTCCGACGGCTGGGTGATGCGGGTTCATGCCGAGAATCTGCGGAAGGATCTGAAGAACCTGATGATCGGAACCGAAGCCCGGGATGTGCTGGAGTCGGAGATCGACCAGCTCTACGGGGCCATCGAAGAGGTTGCGCCGTTGGCCGCGGACGGCGGATTTTTGGGGTATGACATCTACGGAAGTCTGCCGCAGCTCGGGTGGGCCCGGCTCTCCCGGATGTTTCTACATACCGCGGGAGAAGATGAGACATAGTTATGGTCTCTTCAAAAGCCAATGACCGATTTGCGGAGACGCTGCGGGGCAGATTCGGTATTCCGATAAATCATTGAGCTGTTGCATGTCCGAAATCTCGAATGGCTGTTTCATTACAAGGACGATTTGTTGAGGGCTTGGAATGAGTACTTTGGCGATTGAAACTCGGCCTCCCCTGGCCATGAACGTCTCTGTGACAGACGACAGCCTGATCGTGGATCTCGATGATGGTCGAACGGTCTCTGTTCCACTGGCCTGGTTCTCCCGCCTGCTTCACGGCACGTCCGAGGAGCGGAACAATTGCCGCATGATCGGCAGGGGAGGGGGCATCCATTGGCCGGATCTGGATGAGGATATCAGCGTGGAGGGAATTATCTTCGGAAAGCCGTCGGGGGAAAGTCAGCGCTCTTTTCAACAGTGGCTGGAAAGCCGTATGGAAGAGGTGCTTTAATCGCCGGCTTTGCCGATCCGCTTCACCTCATCCCCCAGAAGAATCTTGCAGTACCGGCACAGATCCCCCGACTTTCTGTCCACATCACTGATGTGCCGGCAGTAGTGCATGATGCAGGTCTTGTCCTTGCAGTGGAGGAGCTTGAAGGTGTGCCCCAGCTCATGCACGGCCTCTTTGGCCACCCGCTCCAGGAAGGTGCTCTCGGCCTTCATCTCCTCTTTCAGCCGGTGGGTGGAGACAATGCAGGCCCGCCCCCCGAGCTGGGCCTCGCCGTAGACATGGGTGAGGATGGGGATGAAGAGATCGACCCGGGTCATCCCGATGATCTTTAAGAAATGCTCCGGCGCGGATGCATCAAGCCGCTCCAGAATCGGCGTGGAATGGAACTGGTTCCTACCGGGATCATGGGCAAAGGAGAGATCGTCGATCAGGGGGAGGCGTTCGGCCGGAAAATCGAATGCCCTTTCGATTTCGGCGGCCACCCGGTCCACCAGTTCATCATCGAAATCCTCCACCGGAGAGATGAGGATGCGCGGTTTTTCAGCTCCCATCAGTCGGCTTTTTGAAGATCGTACTTCCGAATCTTGTTGTAGAGGGTAGTGCGGTCGATTTCCAGCAGCTTTGCGCTCTGTGCGATGTTCCAGTCGGTCTCCTCCAGCACCTGCTGGATGTGCATCCGCTCCATATCCTTTAAGGATTTGCCCGCAGCCTGCGGCGTGATATGTTCGGGCCGGAAGATGGGAAGGTCTTCCGCACGGATCTTTCTCGCCTTGGAGACCACAACGGCCCGCTCCACCGCATTCTCCAGCTCCCGGATGTTTCCCGGCCATTCATACATCATCATCTCGTCGATGGCCTCCCGGTCGATCCCCTCTAAGGGTTTGTTGGTCTCCTGGGAGAAACGCCGGAGAAAGTGATCCGCCAGCAGCGGGATGTCCTCTTTGCGCTCCCGAAGGGGCGGCATGGTGAACGCGATGACGTTGAGCCGGTAAAACAGATCCTCCCGGAAGATGCCATCTGCAATCGCCTTCTCCAGGTTCCGGTTGGTGGCCGCGATCACCCGGAAGTCGGCCTCCATTGGCTGGGTTCCCCCGACCCGGTAGAAGACCCGGTCCTCCAGCACCCGGAGCAGGTCGATCTGCATCCGCATGTTGATCTCGCCTATCTCGTCTAAAAAGAGTGTCCCGCCGTGGGCCATCTCCAGCCGGCCCTTCTTGTTCTCCTTCGCGTCGGTGAACGCGCCCTTCTGGTGGCCGAAGAGTTCGCTCTCCATAAGGTGTTCCGGGATCGCGCCGCAGTTGATCCCCACAAATGGCCCCTCTTTCCGGGGGCTGTTGGAGTGGATCGCCTTTGCGGCCAGTCCTTTGCCGGTTCCGGTCTCTCCGGTGATGAGTACCGTGGTGTCGGTCGGGGCCACATCTTTGATGAAGTCGAAGACCTTCTGCATGGACGGGGACTGGCCGATCATCGACTCGAACCGGGTCCGCTCCTTGTGCTGCTCCTTCAGGTAGAGGTTCTCCTTGGCCTGGGCCTGGCTTTCGATGATCTTTTCGATCAGCACCCCCAGCTCGTTGGGGTCGAAGGGCTTGAGCAGATAGTCCTGGGCTCCGTGCTTCATGGCCTCGATTGAGGAGGGGATGGAGCCGTACGCGGTGATCATCACCACCGCGACATCCGGGTCGTTCTCCTTGACCCGTCGCAGAAGCTCAAGGCCGCTCATCCCCTCCATCTTGATGTCCACGAGCAGGATGTCGAAGCGGCTCTCCTTCAGGATCTCCAGGGCATCCTCGCCGCTGGGGGCCTTTTCCACATGGTGGCCGTCCCGCTCCAGCCAGCCGGCCAGCGATTCCCGCATGATCAGTTCGTCGTCAACAATCAGAATTCTGGTGCTTCCCATATTCTGTCACCTTCTCCGGATTTGCGGTTTTGAGCGGAAGCTGTATGGTAAACCGGGTTCCCTTTCCCACCTCGGAATCGATCTGGATGCAGCCGCCGTGCTCCTTGACGATCCCGTAGGCCACCGACAGACCCAGCCCCACGCCTTTGCCCTTCTTCTTGGTGGTGAAAAAAGGCTCGAAGAGGCGGGGGATGTTCTCTTGGGGGATGCCGATCCCCGTGTCACTGAAGGTTACGGTGATGCGGCCCTCGGCCTCCTCGAAGCGGGATTCGATGGAAAGGGTTCCGCCCCCGGCCCCGTCAATGGCCTCGGCCGCGTTAGAAACCAGGTTCATGAAGACCTGTTCGAGCTGATCTTCAGAGCCGACCAGCTTGGGAATGTCCGTGGCCAGATCCTTTTGAACCTTGACGCGCTTGATCTTCAAAAGGTTGGCATTGATGAAGAGGGTGGTCTCCACCAGGTGGTTCACGTCCACCTCCCGGAACTCCATCTTGGACTGGCGGGAGAAGGAGAGGAGGTTGGAGACGATCCGGCTGATGCGCCGGGTCTCGGTCTCCATTAAATTGATGTAATGCTTGAACTGATCCCGCTCCTTTTCCGTGATGGGCCCCTCCTCGTTAATCCGCCGGATGAGCATCAACAGGTTCAGAATTCCGGCAATGGGGTTGTTGATCTCATGCACCACGGACGCGGCCAGCTTCCCCAATGAGGCCATCTTGTCTTGGTGCAGGAGCTGCTCATGGGTCTCCTTGAGCTGCCGGGTCCGCTCCTCCACCATCTGTTCGAGCCTCCGGGTGATCCGCTCCTCCTCCAGCTTTCTTTTGGTGATGTCCCGGCTGATGTGGATGAATTTCGATATCTTGCCGTCCTTCTCCCAGACCGGGTAGATGTCGGCCTCGAAGTAGCGCATCACTCCTTTTGGATTGGAGCGGCTCCGGAGCTGTTTGACCCGGCGCTTGTTCCGGATCACCTCGTTTAATGGGCAGGGCTCTTCTGGCCGGTTACACGGATGATCCAGGTGGTTGTAGACCTCGTAGCACTTCTTGCCGATCACCTCCTCCCGGCAATAGCCCATCTTGGAGAGGAAGGCATCGTTGGCCTCCACGATCTCCATCTCCGGGGTGATCACTAAAATGAAATCCTGGATCCCGTCCAGAATCGTCTTCATCTCGATGTTCTGCCCCCTGAGTTTGCGTTCCTCGGAGCGGATGGTGTGCCAGAAGAGCTGGAATATCTGGTAGGACATGATCCGGATATGGGGGGGCCGGGTCTTTAAAATGTCTTCGAAGATCGCCTCGTCCGGAGTGATGATGATGATCAGGTGGATCTCGTATTCGGGCTTGTAGAGGTCGTGGTAGTGGGACAGGGTGATCAGGCCGCTTTCCCGGGCCATTTTGATGCCGGGGCTTTCGGGGTCCACATCCACAACGGCCTTGAACCGGGCGTTGACCCCCTTCTCGTTGAAATCGAGGGTGGTCCGCTCCAGAACATCCCGGCAGCACTGGTTGCCGCCCACGATGGCCACATTTATGATGGAGGGTTCAGGACCTGTCAAAACCGCCTCCTTTGTTTCGAATTCTCTTTAATACCGGTTTTGTATCGGCATCACGGGAGCTGTCTCATTTCGAAACCATTTTTTTGCAGTTTTCCCCTTGACGAAAGGGAGTTATTTGAGTATGTTGACTTTTCTTTGGATTTCTCCGACTCGACGAAAACGGTAATCCATCCGCAATGATTCGAAAAAATACCGCTTCCACAGACGAACCGAACGCTGCTTCGAAAAAGGACGAACAGCGACAGCATACCATTGCCGCAAATCGATTTTCAAGGAGAATCATCGTTTACCATCAATAATGGCAATCAACATAAGGAGTATCGAATGAGTGAAAAACCCATCGGATCCGTAATGGTAGTCGGCGCCGGCATCGCAGGAATGCAGTCGGCACTCGATCTTGCAAATTCCGGATATTATGTCTATCTGGTGGAGAGGACCATGGCCATCGGCGGCCTGATGTCGCAGTTGGACAAGACCTTTCCCACCAATGACTGTGCGATGTGAGTCATCTCACCCAAGCTGGTCGAGGTCGGCCGGCACATGAACATCGAGCTGATTACCAATTCGGAGCTGTTGAATCTCAATGGCGAACCGGGCAATTTCAATGCCCGGGTACAGGAGTATCCCCGCTATATCGATCTTTCCAAATGCACAAGCTGCGGGGAGTGCGCGAAGGTCTGCCCCGTCAACCTTCCAAATGAATATGACAAGAACCTTTCGGACAAGCAGGCCGCGTACAAGCAGTATCCCCAGGCCATTCCCGGGGCATATTCGATCCAGAAGGCCGACAAGGCCCCCTGCCGCCTGGCCTGCCCCGCGGGCCTGAACGTCCAGGGGTATGTCCAGATGGTCAAACAGGGCAATTACAAAAGGGCCCTGGAGATCATCATGGAGAACCTCCCCCTGCCGGGCGTTCTCGGCAGAATCTGCCCCCATGCCTGCGAGGATGCCTGCCGCCGCGCGGATCTGGATGAGCCCATCTCCATCCGGGATCTCAAACGCCTTGCGGCGGACCAGTTCGACCCGCGGGAGATCGAGATCAAGTGTGAGCCGGAGCGGCCCGAGCGGGTGGCCATCGTCGGATCGGGCCCGGCTGGGCTCTCCGCGGCCTTCCATCTGGCCAGACAGGGGATCAAATCGACCATCTACGAGTCCCTGCCCAAGGCCGGCGGCATGCTCCGCGTCGGCATCCCCAACCACCGGCTCCCCGAGGATATTCTGGATCAGGAGATCGAAATCATAACCAACCTCGGCGTTACGATCAAGACCAGCACCCCCATCGGGGGCGATCTGACCGTGGAAGGCCTGCTGGAGAAAGAGGGCTTCAAGGCCGTCTATCTCGCGGCCGGGGCACACATCGGCTTTGGTCTCGGCATCCCGGGCGAGAGGGCCAACGGCGTGCGCCAGGGTGTCGATTTCTTAAGAGAAGTCAACCTCGAAGGCAAGGCCGAAGTGGGCAAAAAGGTCGCGATCATCGGCGGCGGAAACGTCGCGATCGACGTGGCCCGGGCATCGGTGCGTCTGGGTGCGGAAGAGGTGACCATCATCTACCGCAGAACCCGCGCGGAAATGCCGGCATGGGAGGAGGAGATCCTGGCGGCCGAGCATGAGGACGTCAAGATCACCTATCTGACCGCGCCCCAGGAGGTCATCACCGAGGACGGCCAGGTGACGGGCCTGCGCTGCATCGAGATGGAGCTGGGCGAGCCTGATTCCTCGGGCCGGCGCCGGCCCGTGCCCAAGCCGGGCTCGGAGTTCGACATCGAGATCGACCAGCTCATCCCGGCCATCGGGCAGCGGCCCGACATCTCCCCGCTGGAGAACATCGAGGGCCTCGCCTTCACCCGGTGGGGAACTGTTGAGGTCGATCCCGTCACCTATGTCACGGGACGGGAAGGTGTCTTTGCCGGCGGCGATCTCCAGACCGGCCCCTGGGTCGCGATCGGCGCGATCGCAGCGGGCCAGGAGGCGGCCGAGTCGATCCTGCGCTACTGCGACGGACGGGACATGGCCGAAGGCCGTGAGCCGACCACAGTGGATGATCCCATGTACCGGCCCGTCCCCGAAGGGATCTCCCCCCAGGCCAGGGCCAAAGTGCGGGAGCTTCCGGCCGATCAGAGAGTCGGCAACTTCAACGAGGTGGAGCTGGGATTCACCCCCGAAATCGGTATGGCCGAGGCGGACCGTTGCATCAACTGCGGGTACTGCTGCGAGTGCTACCAGTGCGTGGATGCCTGCCTCGCGGAGGCGATCAACCACGAGATGGTGCCCCAGAGCCGGGAGATCGAGATCGGATCTGTTGTCCTCTGCCCCGGCAACGAGGTCTTCGACCCGTATGTCTTGAACGAGTTCTACCACTACAAGGACAACCCGAACGTGGTGACGAGCCTCGAGTTCGAGCGGCTCCTGTCGGCCTCGGGCCCCACCATGGGCCATGTGGTGAAGCTTTCGGACAGAGAGACCGAGCCCAAAAAGATCGCCTGGCTCCAGTGCGTGGGATCGAGAGATACCAACAAGTGCGGCAACTCCTACTGCTCTTCGGTCTGCTGCATGTACGCGCTCAAAGAGGCCATGATCGCAAAGGAGCACGCTCACAACGGTCTGGACTGCACCATCTTCAACATGGACATCCGGACCTTTGGAAAAGACTATGAGCTGTATTATGATCGGGCCAAGAATCAGGGCATCAACTTTGTCCGGGCCCGAATCCATACGGTCTACGAGCAGACCGAATCGGATCAGCTCCTGATCAAGTACGCGGACGAGGCCGGCGAGATGCAGGAGGAGATCTTCGATATGGTGGTCCTCTCCGTGGGCCTCCAGGTTCCCGACTCCACCCTGGAGCTGGCGGGCCGCCTCGGCATCGAGGTGAACAAGGACCGGTTCGCGAAGAGCGAGCCCTTTGCACCGGTGGAGACCAACCGGCAGGGCGTCTACGCCTGCGGGATCTTCAAGGGGCCAAAAGACATCCCCACCTCGGTGGTGGATGCGAGTGCGGCCGCCTGCCTTGCCGGCGCGAAGCTGAATGAATCGAGAAATACGCAGACCAAGAGCGTGGAGGTGCCTGAAGAGATCGACGTGGAGGGTCAGGACCCGCGCATCGGCGTCTTCCTCTGCAACTGCGGCGTCAACATTGCAGGCGTGGTGGACGAGGACGATCTGGAGGAGTATGTCAAGACCCTGCCCAATGTGACCTATGTGACCCAGAGCCTCTTCACCTGCTCTCAGGACGCGCAGGATTCCATGAAGCAGATCATCAAAGATGAGAAGCTGAACCGGGTGGTGGTCGCGGCCTGTACCCCCAAGACCCATGAGCCGATCTTCATGGATACCCTGCAGGCCACGGGCCTGAACAAGTATCTCTTCGAGATGGCCAATATCCGGAACCAGGACTCCTGGTGCCATGCGGACCCGGCCGCGGCCACAGCCAAGGCCAAGGATCTGGTCCGGATGGCGATTGCCCGGGCCGGAACCCTTTCGCCTCTGCATGAAAAGCAGATTCCGGTCACATCCCGGGGCCTGGTGATCGGCGGCGGGATCTCCGGCATGAATGCGGCTCTGGGGCTGGCCGAGCAGGGGTATGAAGTGGTGCTTCTGGAGAAAGATGCGCAGCTCGGGGGCCTCGGCAACCGGCTCACCAAGACCATCGAGGGCGCAAAGATCCGGCCCTATGTCAAGGAGCTGGTCGGCAGGGTAACGGACCATCCCAAGATCGAGGTCAAAACCCAGGCCGTGGTGGTCAACTTCTCCGGCTTCAAAGGCAACTTCACCACCGAGGTGATTGTCGGCGACAATATGGAGCGGCAGAAGATCGACCACGGTGTGGCCATCATCGCCACGGGCGCGCAGGAGTACAAGCCCAAAGAGTTCCTCTACGGCGAGGATGACAGGGTCATGACCCAGCTCGAACTGGGAGAGGCGCTGGATGCCGATTCCGAAAAGATCAAGAAGGCCGAGCAGATGGTTATGATCCAGTGCGTGGGATCGAGAAACGAGGAGTTTCCCAACTGCTCCCGGGTCTGCTGCCAGAATGCGGTCAAGAATGCCCTGGCCGTCAAGAAGGTCAACCCGGACGCGCAGGTCTTCATCCTCTACCGGGATATCCGGACCTACGGCCTGCTGGAGGATTACTACACCGAGGCCCGGCGCCAAGGGGTACTCTTCTTCCGGTTCACCCCGGACAACCCGCCGGTGGTGGAGAAGAACGGAGATGAGATCGAAGTCACCTTCTTCGACCATGTGCTCCGCCAGAACCTGACGGTAAGCACCGATGTGCTGGCTTTAAGCGCAGGTGTGCGGCCGGCCGAGACCCAGGAGCTGGCCACCATCATGAAGCTGGCCCGCAGCAGCGAGGGCTTCTTCAACGAGGCCCACGTCAAACTGCGGCCCGTGGACATGGGAACTGAGGGCGTCTTCCTATGCGGCACGGCCCATGCGCCCAAGCTGATCTCGGAATCGATTCCCCAGGCCCAGGCCGCGGCATCGAGAGCTGTGACCTTTCTCTCCCAGCCGCACCTGACCCTCTCTGCGGTCACGGCCTATGTGGATCAGCCCAAGTGCGCATCCTGTCTCGTCTGCGTCCGTTCCTGCCCCTACGGGGTGCCGCGGATCAACGAGGAGGGGGTCTCGGAGATCGATCCGGCCCTCTGTCAGGGATGCGGGGTCTGCGCGGCCGAGTGCCCGGCCAAGGCCATCGAGCTGAACTGGTACGAGGATGAGCAGCTCATGTGCAAGATCGATTCCCTCTTAGAGGGTGTATTATAAGATTGTATAAGTGAACCGGGATCTGCGGGGAAGAAGCCTTTTTCGCAGATCCCCAAAAACTAGGGAAAGGGTACGGCTTTATGGCGGAATTCGAACCGATCATCATCGCTTTTTGTTGCAATTATTGAGGGTACTCGGCCGCGGACCTGGCAGGTTCCATGCGACTGGAGTATCCGAGCAACATCAAGATCATCCGGGTCCCCTGCACCGGAAAGGTGGACGTTATCCACTTCATGCGCGCCTTTGAGAAGGGCGCGGACGGCGTCTGCGCTATTGGCTGCATGGAGGGGGACTGCCATTTCAACAGCGGCAACCTCCGTGCCCGCAAGCGGGTGGAGCAGGTCCAGAAGCTCCTGGACACCATCGGCATCGGCGGAGAGCGGGCGCAGATGTACAATCTCTCCTCGGCCGAGGCCCCGACATTCGTCAAGTATGCCGAGGAGTTCTTTCAGAAGATCAAGGAGCTGGGGCCAAACCCCCTGAAGCTCGCCAAAGAGAAAGCGGCATGATATCGACATCCGGGAAGCCCCATCTTTTTGATTTCGATCAAAACAGGCGCCTCTCCCGGATGCCCCATATAGAAAACGACAACTAAAGAGGTTGCGACAGATGATTGTTGCCGATAAAAAACCGATCGAAGAGATCATCGAATACGTAAAGGACAAGAAGAGCATCCTCGTGGCCGGCTGCAACGAGTGCGTCACGGTCTGTGAAGCGGGAGGGAAGAAAGAGGTGGGAATCCTCGCGTCGGCCCTTCGGATGTACTTCAAGAACAAGGGAGAAGATGTCCGCATCGACGAAGTGACCCTGGAACGGCAGTGCGACCACGAGTACCTTCAGGAGATCGCCGGCACCGTCCGCGAGTATGACGGGGTCGTCTCCATCGCCTGCGGCGTGGGGATCCAGTTCATGGCTGAAGAGTACCCGAACATGCCGGTCTATCCCGGCGTCAACACCTGCTTCATGGGCGCCACCGAAGAGCGGGGCCTCTGGGTGGAGCGGTGTCAGGGGTGCGGCGAGTGCGTGCTGGCTTTCACGGGCGCGGTCTGCCCCGTAACCCGGTGTGCCAAGCGGGTCCTCAACGGCCCCTGCGGCGGCTCTACGGAGGGGAAGTGCGAGATCAGCAAGGATGTTGACTGCGCATGGCAGTTGATCGTGGACCGGCTCAAGGCCCTGGGCAGGCTCGAAGATTATGAGAAGCTCTTTCAGATCGGAAGA